>NZ_VKDB01000013.1 GCF_007280555.1 Deinococcus detaillensis
AGTCCACCGTGGAAACCGCCCGTCTGCGGGGTCAGGATCCCGTCGACGTCTTGATGTCCTTGCGCTGCTGACCTTCTACAAGCCGCTAATCAGATACGCCCGGCCTCGTCGTCCAGAATCAGGACGGGGTGAAGCGAGCTGGGGCCGCTCCCGAAGTCGGCGGTCAGGTTGAGCAGCAGCAGGTCGTCGTTGAGTTTCATGGGCGCAGCATCCACCGAAATGGGGCAGGGGAGAAGTAGCAGGGTTTACAAAGCGGTTTAGAAATTTTCTCGGTGTGCGGGCTTGTACTCGGCAGGCGAGCTTGCGCTGTATTCCTGCTCGGCGGGGGCGCTCTATACTCGGCTTTATGTCCGATGTAGCCGTTTCTGCTCCCACCCCTGACGATAAGCCCCAGCGCCAACTGCACGAGCAGACGATTGCCCGCCTCAACAACCAAGCCGCCCTTGCCGAGGCCGGTTTTGAAACGCACCCGTACAGTTACCCCCAGACCCACCACGCCGCTGACCTCCTGACCGCTCACCCCAGCGGTGAACACGGCGAGCGCTGGGACGACGAAGTCAGCAGCTTGGCCGGACGCGTCATGCTGTTTCGGCACATGGGCGGCGCGGCTTTTGCTGATCTTCAAGATGAAAGCGGCACCATTCAACTGTATTTCGGCAAAAAAATTACTGAGCAGTTCGCCGCCACCAAGAAAATCGATCTGGGCGACATTATCGGCGTGAAAGGTGTGCCGTTCGTGACCAAGACGGGGCAACTCACTTTGGAAGTGCAGGATTGGCAACCGCTGGTCAAAAGCCTGCACCCACTTCCCAGCAAAGTTCACGGTTTGCAAGACGAAGAACTGCGTGCCCGCCGCCGCTACGTGGATTTGATGATCAATCCCGAAAGCCGTGCCGCCTACCGCACCCGCTCAAAGATCGTGCGGGCCATTCGGCATTACCTTGACGATCATGGTTTTATGGAAGTGGAAGGCCCAAATCTACAAACGGTGCCCGGTGGAACAGAAGCCAAGCCCTTTAAGACCTTTCACAATGCTTTGTCACACGAATTCTCTCTGCGAATCAGTTTAGAGCTTTACCTCAAGCGCCTCTTGGTGGGCGGTTTTGAGAAAGTCTACGAAATTGGCCGCAACTTCCGCAATGAGGGCATCGACCGTACCCACAATCCCGAATTCACCATGTTGGAAGCTTATTTTGCTTACGGTGATTACAACGACATGATGAAGTTGGTCGAACAGATGCTGCACAGCTTGGTTATCGAGATTCACGGCCAACCGGTGATCGAGTATCAAGGCAAAACGGTGGATTTCAGTTTGCCGTTTAAGCGCCTGGACTTCGTAACAGCCCTCAAAGAAGCGGCAGGGCTAGACTTCGACCCGCTGGATTTGGCTCAGTTGCGGGTTTGGAGTGATGGTAAGCACCCTGAATTTCGCAAAGTGCCGGATTACAAATTGCTTGACAAACTCGGCGGCGAGTATGTGGAAGGGCAGCTGATCAACCCGACCTTCCTCACCGATATGCCGCTGGTGATCAGTCCGCTCGTCAAAGCGCACCGCTCGCGCGCTGGGCTGGCCGAGCGGGCCGACCTCTACGTGGCAGGCTTTGAACTCGCCCCTATCTACTCCGAACTCAACGATGCGCTCGATCAACGCGCCCGCTTTGAAGCCCAGACGGCCCGCCGCGACGCGGGCGACGACGAAGCCCACGAGCAAGACGAGGACTTTTTGCTGGCGCTGGAATACGGAATGCCCCCGACTGCCGGAATGGGGATGGGAATTGACCGCCTGACCATGCTGCTGACCAACAAAGACAGCATCCGCGACGTGCTGCTCTTTCCGCTGCTCAAACCCGAAGACGGCACGCCGGACGCGGCGCAGCAGACCCCACCGGATCAGGGCATGCCGGAAGCCGCGCCGAGCTGAACGGTCTTGAGAGTGCTGGG
The DNA here is from genome assembly GCF_007280555.1 of Deinococcus detaillensis. Classification (NCBI taxonomy): domain Bacteria; kingdom Thermotogati; phylum Deinococcota; class Deinococci; order Deinococcales; family Deinococcaceae; genus Deinococcus; species Deinococcus detaillensis. Next base: position 1,942 of record NZ_VKDB01000013.1, read on the forward strand.
CCAGACTCGGGCAACCCGGTTTGCCTCTGGCTCAAACGGGCGACGCGGGCGAAATCTCGATTCAGCGTTCTCCATCTATCCGCTCAAAGAAGAGCTGGATGTTGTGAAGCTTGATGTGCTCCCTCGCCGTCATCAAGTGCTCTTGTGCCGCGCCCAGTAAGGCCCGCTTGGGATTTTGCCAAAGGGCCACCGCCAATTTGGAAGCGTGAGAAACGATCAGGGTCTCACCGGGTGAAGCCAACTGCACCGCCACCAATAGCGCCCTCACGCTGCGGGCCAGGGGATCGTCCGGCTCACGCGGCACTTCGGCGCTGACCCGCTCGCCGCTGCGCCTGAGCGTGACCACCGCCGAGTCGCGCCAAGGCGCGTGGGACAGATTGACCTCGGCGTGGGGGCTGGGCGCAGCCGTGCTGCTGCGCTCCAGACGGGCGTCGTTGGCCAGCGCGTGGGCGGTTTGCATGTGGCGGCGCTCGCGGCTGGCCCGCGCCAGGTGCAGCTCGATCTGGCGGGCCTCGGCTTCCCCGCGCACCCGCACCGCTTCTTCGTGCTGGCGGATACTGCGGCTGCCGCGCCGAATCGCCGAGAGAACACTCAAGTTATCGGTATGTACCGTCAGGGCTTCTCCGGTGGGGGCGTGGCGAAGAGCCTCGGTCACCGCCCGCAGTTCGGCGGCGTTGTTGTCACCTGCTTCCATGCGGCCGTACAGGTGCTGCGGCAACTGGCCCGGCATAATCAGCACGATACCGAAACCGCTGCGTCCGGCCTGACCCGTTTCAGCGCCGTCATCAAAACTTCCGTCTACGTAAGCGTGATTCACTGCGTCTCTAGGGTAAGGCCTGAGTGCCTAAGCGTTCGTCAGCCAAATGACGGATGCCGCGCTGAGCACTGTGGCTTGCCCCGGCCCCATTTGCCAGTCAGCCCTCCAGTATGATGGCGCTCGGAGGACTTTCCCTTGTTACCCCAACCGCCTTCCCGCCAGCCTTCGGGCGATAACGCTTTTCAAGCCATTTGGCGCAACCCTTATATTCGGGCCGCCACTTTTTTACTGCTGCTGTATCTGGCCTACCTCGTCTTAGGATCCGTCTCCCATATCGTTGTTCTGGCTGTTATCGCTTATATCATCGCCTACTTGGCTCATCCGATGCTGGTGTGGTTAGAAAAACGCAAGATCAACCGCGCGATCGGCGTACTGCTGACCGTCGTCTTAATTTTCGGGCTGATCGTGCTGGCCTCTGGTCTATTGGTCACCATTTTCAATCAGCTGAGCGATCTTATTCAGCGGCTTCCAGCGCTGACCAAAGAGTTCTTGACTCAGCCGTGGTTCAATAACTTGGCCGACCGTTTTCCGCCGCTCTCCAGCGTCCGGGACCAAATCACCAAAATCAGCCAAAACGGTGCGGCAGGTTTGCAGCAGTACATTCAGCCTTACATTGATACGGTGCTGCCGTATCTCAAGGCCAACAGCGGCGCTTTGTTCGGCGGCGTGCTGAGCGTGGCCAGTATCGTTGGCGAGGCCTTCGCGGTGCTGATCATGAGCATCTACATGATGCTGGACTACGACAAGCTCGGCCTCAATTTCTTGCGCCTTTTTCCGCGTACTTGGCAGCCATTTGTCCTTGATCTCTCCAAAAACGTAGGACAGGCGGTGGGCGGCTATCTCAAGGGCCAACTGATCATCGCGGCCTTCGTGGGCATTTTCATTGGGGTGGCGCTGAGCATCGCAGGCGTTCCCAGTGCGCCTGCCATCGGCTTTATCGCGGGCGTCTTCAACGTCGTGCCGTATCTGGGCGTGGTGATCGGGATTACTCCGGCACTGCTGCTGGCGGCTTCGGCAGGCGGCGTCGTGAAACTCATCGTGGTGGTGGTGGTCTTTGTGGTCGCCAACCAAATCGAAGGCCACCTGCTCTCGCCCATGGTTTTGGGACGCACCACCAATCTGCATCCTGTGACGGTCATCATCGCCATTTTGACTGGCCTGACGCTGATGGGCATCACCGGCGCACTGCTGGCTGTGCCGCTGGCCGCGCTGGGCAAACTGCTGCTGCAGGAATACTACTATCCCAGCCGGGTGTATAAAGACGGGCCTTAGCCAGCACCAAGCCACCTCAAACCTGAGCGCGGAGCCCATGACCAAACGGGGCTCCGCGCTTTTGTGGTTTCCCTCCGCAGCTCAGGCTTGCAGCAACTCCACTTGCCGTCCATCTGGATCGAGTACGAAGGCCATCGGATTGCCGCTGGGACTCAGCGTCAGTTCACGGCTGAACGCCGCGCCCCGCTCCTTGAGCTGCTGAATGCTGGCGCTCAGGTCGCTGACGTGCAGCGCAATGTGTTCTTGCCAAGCCGGATGCGGACGCGGCAACTCGGTGTCTGCTTCAAAAAATTGCAGCTTTCCACCGCCCGCAAAGCCCAGCACCACCCGACGAAAGCCTTCGCTGGTACGCAAATCTTTTTGCAACTCTGCGCCCAGCAAAAGGTAAAAGGCGATTACGGCGTCGGCGTTAGCAGTCAGAAAAGAAACATGCTTGAGGCTGGCTTGTGGGGCGTTCATCCCGCCAGCTTAGCGCGGCTCAAGTGAGCAGGCATAAAAAATCCGCCCTTTCGAGCGGTTGTGAATAAACAATAGCGCGATATACGGGCGGTGTCAAATTTATGCGCTGAGAGCCCGAAATTTTGGGAGCTTATTTGCCGTCTTTGCCCGGCAGCGGGTGGGTGCGGGCTGGGCCGCCGTCCACACCGCCGTTGCGCTCGGTGCCGATGCCGCCTTCTTCTTTGCCCGCTGCGTCGCTGCCTTCGCCTTCGTCGTTGGGCTGGCCTTGGCGGTCTTCGTAATCAAAGCCGCCCAAGCGCCCGTCGTCAAAGCCCGGCTGATCGTTGGGATTTTTACGGTCTGCTTTGACGTCAGCCCGCAGCAAATCTTCGGCAATATTTTTTTCTTCGAGCAGCTCCGGCGTGGTGCCTTCGTCCACCACTTCGCCCAAACGGCCATCTGTTCTTTCGTTACGGTCAGTCATCCGCTTAGCTTAAAGCCGGCGCTGGGCCGGGAGCTGAGGGGCAGCCTTAAGCGGTGTTCACGCTTGGGCGCTTCATGCTAGGCTCGTTGGCTGATGAGCCTGACGCCCACCAAAACCAAACGCGACCCGGCCCTCTTTGGGGTGGGCTTCGCGGCTTTTTTGCTGCTGGGCCTGATTCAGGCGGCCTACGGCCCGGCCTTCTCGGACTTTGAGCAGCGTTTTGGGGTAACTACGGCGGCTGTGGCGGGCGTCAGCAGCGCTCACTTTTTGGGCAGCGCCTTGGGGCCGCTGCTGCTCGGCGCACTGCTGACCCGTTTGCCGCTCAGGGCCGCAGTGATGATCGGCAGCGCTGTGTTCGCCTTGGGGCTACTGGGCCTCTCGCTGGCCCCCATCTGGCCGCTGATGCTCTTGGCCGCACTGCTGACGGGCTTGGGCTTCGGCTTTCTCTCGGGCGGGTTTAATTCGGCGTTCGCCACACTGGGCGCGGGGCCGGCCAGCTTGATCAATGCCATGTTCGGCATCGGTTCGGTGGCCGCGCCGCTGCTGGCGCTGGGCTTCGGCGCTTACCCCGGCCCGTTTATGTTGCTGGCGCTGCTGGCCCTCGGCCTGACGTTCGCGCTCAGGAGCGTGCGAAGCTGGCCCGCGCAGCCTGCCGAACTGGCCCTCAGCAAAGTCAGTCCCAGACGGGTCGGTTTGTTCGGTCTGCTGTTTTTTTCGTATGTCGGCATTGAAGCGGGGCTGGGCAGTTGGGCCACCACCCACCTTGCCGCCATCGGCAACCCGCACCCAGAAGCAGTGACCAGTTTGTTTTGGCTGGCGCTCACAGCGGGGCGGCTGGGCTTTGCGGCGTTCGCGGCCCGCCTGCCTTTTTTCCGGGTGGTTTTGGTCTGCGCGGCGCTGGCGCTCTTGGGCAGTTTGCTGATCACCGTTCCGGCGCTGGCAGTGGCGGGTTACTTGGTGGTGGGCCTGGGCATCTCTCCCATTTTCTCGACGCTGCTGACCTGGTTCACTTCGCTCAATCCAGTGCGGGCCGCGCCGCTGATGCTTACGGCGGGCAGCTTGGGCGGCGCGGTGTTCTCGGCGCTGATCGGCGTTTTGGTGGCCCGCTTTGGGGTGCAGGCCGTTCCGCTCACGGTGGTCGCCGACGCGCTGCTGCTGGGCGCATTGGTATTGTGGGTGCGCCGAGAAGTCGGCAGCAATCACTAAGCAGGAGACGCTGGGAAAGTTGGGCCTTTCTTTTGTTTCTAATATCAGCTTCTGATAGTCATTAGTTGTGTATAAGAAACTGATAGTCAAGAGGGATCCGTCGCTGACGAATTGGCGGGCTGCTTGGTCGTGGGCAGAACCGCTGGTGTTCGCCGTGCTGCTGACTCAGTTGGTGGGCACGCTGGTCGGGGTGGACGGAGCCAGCATGATGCCCACGCTGCGCCACCACGAGCGCCTCCTCATTCCCAAATACGAAACTTGGCTGCACAAACTCGGTATCGGCGACTTCAAGCGCGGCGACATTCTGATCTTCAAGCCGCCCACGCAGAGCCTGAACAAATCATTTTTTGGGCCGCCGTTTTCAGGATTGGGGAGCTACCGCCCCTTTCTGGTCAAGCGGCTGATCGGCTTACCGGGCGATACGGTGCGGGTATCGGGCGGCGAGGTGTATCTCAATGGAGCGCTCCTCAGTCAGCGTTTCACCTCGGCGTACTGGCAATCTCAGGGCTGTTGGGATACGGGCAGCCTGCTCGCCAACGCGGCCCGCGTGGATGAAGCATTGGGCCAAGTCACGCCGCAGATCACCTTGAAGGCGGGGCAATATTTTGTGATGGGCGACAACCGCACGGCGGGCGGCAGCGAAGATTCACGCTTATTCGGGCCAGTGCCGCTGCGCGACATCGCGGGGCGGGCGGCGGCGGTGGTGTGGCCGGTGATGCGCCAGATAGACGCCAAGTACGACTGCGCGGCCAGTTATCGGCCCCAAGATCACGTCACCTACACAGGCAAAACTGAACTCAATCTGCGGTTGCTGCGGCCTCCAGCGGCGTTTGAACGGCTGCCCTGAGGGGTAATTTGACTTCTACCCAGTCACCGTTGACGGGGCAGGGTGTTCCATTCTGAGCGTTCTCAGACTATGCTTTGGCAATTCTTGCCCACGCCGCTGCCATGTGGAAGAATGACGCCCGCTTCAAAGTCAGCCTCAAGTCAACCGTTACGCCCTTTTCGTATGTACCGTTTCCGCATCTGCCGCTTGATGGCAGCGGGTGTGTCCGTCGGAGGATGTATGGCCGGAGAAAACAAACAGATCAAACTGACTCAAGAAGGTTTCGAGCGTCTTCAGCGCAGCTTGGATCAGGAGCAAGTCCGCTTGGCCGAGGCAACCCGCATTTTGCAAGAACAGATGGAAGCCAGCGCCGATTTTGAAGACACTGGCCTGGAAGATGCCAAACGCGAAAAAGGCATGATTGAAGCGCGAATAGAAGAATTTGAAGACACCCTCGCCCGCGCCACCCTCATCAACGGCGACGAACACACCGGCAAAGTGGAACTCGGCAGCGTGCTGGTGCTGTACAACGAGGCCACCAAGCAGGACATGAAAGTGCAGCTCGTCAGCGCCCCCGAAGCCACCATGCGCGGCGGCAGCTTGCCCAAAATCAGCGATGACAGCCCGGTGGGACGCGAGTTGTTGGGCCGCAAAAAAGGCGAGAGCTTCGTGGTCAATTTGGACAGCGGCAAGCAGATGAAATACAAGATCAAGAGCTTGGATTAGGCTGGACTGAGGGAGCGAACGGCTGTTCCCAACCCTTACGACGTTCAAACCTTACACCTTGACTTCAAACCAGACGCCGAAACGTTCATGCGGCGTCTTTTTGCGGCCTGAGCTGGGTTAGGCTTGGCAGCGTGTCGCAAACACCAAAAGAGCAAGCCCCTGTCTTAAGCATCGACGCTTTGCTGACCAACTGGCCGCGCCCCGAAATCCGGGCAGTCACGGCCCGCGCCGTATTGGCTATTCAAAGCCACCTGGCTGAATGTGAAGCGGCCCAGGACGTAACGCCCGCTGCCGCCCGCGCCCTCAAAGCCAGCGGCTACGCGGCGCTGAGTGTGCCCGCTGCTTTTGACGGTCATGAATTGGGCGGCCTGAGTATGACCCTCAGCGAATTTGGCTGGGTGCAGGAGCAGCTCGGCGCGGCGGGCGCGTCGCTGGCTTTGGTGCTGGCCATGACTGGGCAGGTGCTGGGCAGCGCGTTTGCCGCCCGCAGCCTGCCGCTGGAGTTGCTGACGCTGCTGGGCCGGGCCGCTGTGCAGCGGGGCGCACTCGTCAACGCGCTGGCCAGCGAACCGGCGCTGGGCTCGCCCTCACGCGGGGGCTTACCGCAAACCGCTTTGCAGCCGCAGGGCGAAGAGAGCGGGCATTATCTGCTCAGCGGCCACAAAACGTGGGCCACCGGAGCGCGGGCGCTGGATTTCGCTTTGGTCACGGCCCGCACGCCCGACGAGCAGATCGCCCGCGTGTTGGTGGAACTTACCGCCCCGGGCGTGCGGATCGAGTCCACCTGGGGCGGCGCGCTCTCGCTGCGCGGCAGCGGTTCTCAGGATGTGTATTTCAGCGGCGTGGTGGTGCCAGTGGGCAACGTGATCGCGCCGCAATTTCAGCGACAGCCGCAGCATCCGGCGCATCCGGCTTGGTTCTGGACGGCGCTGGCCGGAACGTATCTGGGCGTGGGCACGGCGGCCCTCGCTGCGCTGCTGGACTACGCCCGCACCCGCGTGCCCACCGCGCTGGGGCAGCCGCTGGCGAGTTTGCCGCGTGTGCGCGAGGCGGTGGGGCGCATCGGAACCGATCTCACCGCCGCCCGCGCCCTGCTGAGAGTGGCCGCTCAAGGCTTTGAAGCTGACCCGAGCGCCGAGAGTTTGCCACTCCTTGCCGCTGCCAAAGCGCTGTGTACCAACGCCGCCGTGAGCGCCACTGACGCAGCGGCCCGCGTGGTGGGCGGCGCGGCCCTCTCGCCGGATTTGCCGTTCGAGCGCCTCCTGCGCGACGCCAGAGCGGGCCTGACCCACCCACCCACCGACGCCGAAGCCTTTGAGCGGCTGGGCGGGGCACTGCTCGAAGAAGTGGGGAAAGAAACGCAGGTGCCTTGAAGTCAAAAAAGTCTGCCGCTCATTCCAACTTTGCTATCCCCGCCTTGAGCGCGTACACGGCGGCTTGGGTGCGGCTTTCTAGCTCCAACTTGCCCAAAATGCGCGAAACGTGGGTTTTGACGGTGGGTTCGCCCACGCTCAACTCCCCGGCAATGGTGCGGTTGCTATGGCCCCGCGCCATCAGTTGCAAGATCAGCACTTCGCGGGCGGTGAGGTGTTCGCGCATCTCGGGGCTGCGGAAGTCGAGCACCAAGCGCTGGGCCGCTTCGGGATGCAAGTAGACCTCGCCTCTGGCCGCATGGTGAATGGCGGTCAGCAGCATGTCGCTGGAAGCGTCTTTGAGCAGGTAACCGCTGGCTCCGGCCTGAATAGCGGCGTTGACTTTGTGTTCTTCCAGGGCGCTGGTCAGGGCCAAAACTTCCACTTCCGGTTGAGCGGCGCGGATTTGGCGGGTGGCCTGCACGCCGTCGAGAACGGGCATCATCAAATCCATAATCACCACGTCGGGGCGCAGCCGTGCGGCTTCCGTCACCGCTTCCGCGCCGTTGCGGGCCTCGCCCACGATTTCCAGGCTTTCGTCGAGCGACAAGAACATCTTCAGGCCCTGGCGCACCACGTCGTGATCGTCCACCAGGAGCAGGCGAATGGTAGGGGCGTTGGTGTGGGATTGGGTCATGGTGAAACTCCTTTTACGGTCAGTGAGCCGCCCGTGAGGCTGAGCGTGGCGGTGAGTTGAGGGCCGTCAGGCTGGCCCTCTTGCAGGTAGTGGCGCACCCGGGCCGAGTCCCGCCCGCTCCCAGCGGAATCAAGTTCTCGGAAACTGGGCGGCAGGTTGATTGTGGCCCCGCCGAGTTGCTTGACAGTCAAATCGGCCCGCGCCGTCAGCGGAACGCGGAGCACCGTCTGGCCGCTGACGCTGGCGGCGCTGAGGGTGCTCTGGGCGGTGCCTTCCGGCAGTATCAGCGTCAAGACGCCGTCCTCAGTTTTGAAGGTCAGGTCGGGCTGGCCGCTCTCCGGCAACGTGACGTTCCACTGGCCACGCGCACTGCTGAAGGTCAGGCGTTCAAGCTTGAGGCGCTGCAAGTCGAGACTGGTTTGATCGGCAGGCTGCTGCACATTCAGGCGCAGCGGTACGTCTTTAGGTACCTTCACTTTCAGATGCCCCGCCAAGCCGTTTTGGCCGCCGAGTTGAATCAGCAGCGGCCAGTCGCGCCAGGTGCGGCTGAGGGTCAGCGCCACTTCTTTTTGAGGCGTCTGTGCTGAGTTGGGCAGGCGGTCACTGGGCAGGCGGTTAAGCAGCGGCGCAGCGCTGAGCTTGAGATCGCCTTCGCGGCTGGCGCTCAGTTCGGCGCTCAGACCAGGCGCGTCGCTGCCGCTGAGCATCAGCGTTTGGCTGAGGTCGGGCGCGAGCGTCAGGCTCAGGCGCTCGGCGGCTCCCAGCGGCTGCTCCACGCGTGAGATCTGGGCCTCAAGCTGCTTGAGATCAACCGGCTTGAGGCTAAAGACAAAACCCACCCCCAGCAAAAAGAGCACCCCCAGCGTGACCGACAAGCGCAGCAGCGCCGCTGAGAGCGGCCACGCGGGCAAAGCCGAATTCACGCTTTGACCTGCGGGGCCCGCGCTTCTAAAGCCTGCACTGGCAAAGCCCGCACCTGCAAAGTCAGCCGCGTGCCCTGATTCGGCGCACTGTCCAGCGTTAAAATTGCGCCGATCAAAGCGGCCCGTTCACGCATACTTTTGAGGCCCAAACTGCCCGCACGGGTCTGGGTCACATCAAAGCCCACGCCGTTGTCGCACACCTCCAGCGTCCACGTGTCGTCGGCGGGGCCGCTGAGCAGCAGACTGAGGCTGAGCTGCTCAGCGCGGGCGTGCTTGACGGCGTTGTGGGTGGCTTCCTGCGCCACGCGGTAGAGCGTGCCTTTGATGTTGATGCTCAGCGGCGGCTCGGTGGGGGCAACAAGCTCCACTTGCAATTGGTAGCGCAGCCGCAGCATCTCGGCGAGACGGGTCAGGGCCGGCACCAAGCCGCCTTCTTCCAGCGCGTCGGGGCGCAGGGCAAACAAGAGGGCCTTCATCTCGGCGCTGGCTCCGTCGGCGAGGCTCAGGGCAAAGTCCAGACTCTCGGCGGCTTTAGCGGGGTTTTTTTCGAGCAGGGCGCGGGCGGTACGGGTAGACAGCGACACGCCGTAGAGTGCCTGCGCCACGCTGTCGTGCAGCTCGCGGGCGAGGCGGGCGCGTTCTTGTTCGCTGCCCTGAGTCTGGGCTTGGTCAATCAGGCGGGCGGTGTGGGCGGCGCTGGCGGCCTGGTCGCTGACGGCAGCCCAAAACTGCATTTCGCGGGTGCTGGGTGAGGTGCTGTAGACGGCTTGGAGTCGGCCTAGCACTTCCCCGCGCGGCGCGAGGGCCAGCGACAAGACGTGCAGATCCCCCGTGCGCTGCAAGGTGTCGCGTCCATACTCGGCGTTGGCATTGTCGGAGTCGGTATTGGTGCCGAGGAAAGCCGGGAGCCGCGCCGGGCCTTCACTCAATTGCAGCGGCCCGACGGTGATGTGGGCGCTCTGGGCGGTGGTGGCGGGCATAGACAGCCGCAGCAAGCTGGTCAGCGTTTCTTCCAAGCTGCCGGCAAAAGCGACGGTGGCCGCGCCCTCGCGCAGCGCGGCGACTTCGCGCACCGCCGAGGCATTTTCGCCGTACTCGGTGAGCAGGCCGTAACTGATCAGCAGCCAAGCACGGGTCAGCAGATTGAGGCCGCTGATCCCCAGCATCACCACAAAAAAGCCGATGAGCGAGAGCAGCACGCCCGAAGCGCCTCCGAGCGTGTAGGCCTGCGTGCCCAGCACCACCGGCACATGGAGTTGTGGAAAGGTGGAAAGCAAAAAGGGCACCACTACCAAGCCCAGCCCGCCGGCGAGGGTGAGCAGCAGCCAAACGCCGCCGAGAGCCATAAACAGCAGCTTGGCCACGCTGTAGAGCAAAATTTTATAGGTGTTGGCTTCGGTCAGGCGGCAGCGCAGCCAAGGCCACCAGCCTTTGGGGCGCACGGCAGCGGGGCGGCTGAGGTTGACGCCCAAGAGGGCCGCGCCCAGCACTCTGTCGAGTTGAGCCAGCCCGCCCAGCGTCCAGCCGCCGAGCAGCAGCAGCGGCACGCCCAGCAGCAGCGGAGAGAGCGCCGCGCCCACCACTGCCGTCACCAACGCTATGGCCATCACCACGCTCAGCAGCGCCGCGAGGGCGAAATAAAGCAGGTGGCGGTAAGTGGACGCCGCCGTGAGTTCGGCGAAGTACCCGCCACGCGGCGGAGCAGCACTGGAGATCATGCCCTCAGCTTAGGCGAGAAGGGTGCAGCGGGGCGTCGTTAGAAAGGTGGAGAGGATGGAGAGCAGCGGCAAAAGGCTGGCGCTCAAATCTCTTGCAGCTCCCGCTCTTCCAGCCACGCCGGAACTTCATCCGGCGGGTAGGTTTCAAAGTAAAGCTCCAGCAGCGAGGTCAGCGGATAACCGTCCAGCGGCCCCGTTTCCTTGCGCCGGTCGACGAGGCAGGCCACGCCGAGGCAGACTGCGCCGTAAGCTTCGGCGGCCCGCACCGCTTTCAGCACACTGCCGCCAGTGGTCAGCACATCTTCGACCGCCACAAACGTCTGCCCCGGCATAACGCTGAACGCCTCGCGGATTTTCATGCCGCCTTGTCCGTCTTTCTCGGCAAACAGCGCCCGCGTGCCGAGCTCTTTGGCGACCTCGTAAGCCAGCACCACACCGCCCATCGCCGGGCCGATCACGAAATCGGGCTTAGGGTCTGCGGCCTTGAGTTTCTCCGCCAGCGCCGCGCCGAGTACGGCGGTGTGCTGGGGATACTGAAGCAAAGTGGTGGACTGCAAAAAGTAAGGCGAGTGCCGCCCCGAGGCCAGCAGGAAGCGGCCTTCGTGCAGCGCTCCGGCCTCTTTGTAGAGGGCCAGCACGTCGAGTGGGGGAGAAGATTCAGACATGGAGGGAGTATAGCGGCGCGGCTAGATTGGAGCCATCTAGACTACAGCTATGCAGCCCCGAGCCGTGCAGTCCCGAGTCAGGCAGCGCGTGATGGTCGTCGGCAGCCCCGGCGCGGGCAAAAGCACTTTTGCGCGGCAACTCGCCCAGCGCACCGGCTTGCTGCTGACCCATCTCGACGATCTGTACTGGCGGCCCGGTTGGGTCAGGCCGCCGCCGGAGGTGTGGCAAGCCCAGATGGGTGAGGCCGTCAGCGTCGAGCGCTGGATTTTGGACGGCAATTACGCGGGTACGCTCCATCTCCGGGCGCAGCGGGCCGACACCGCTATCGTGCTGGCTTATCCGAGGGGATTGTGTCTGCGGCGGGCCATTACACGGGCCGTTTTCAAGCGCCGCCCCGACGCCAAGGACCTCGGCAAAGAGCCGCTGGACTGGGCCTTTTTGCGCTTCATCTGGACATTTCCGAAACTGGGCAAGCAGCAACTCGAGCAGTTACAGGCCGCGCCCCATCTGGAAGTGGTGGTGTTGCGGAGCGACGAGGAAGCGCAGACGTTTCTGGCAAACTGCTGAAACGGCCCAGTACTGAAACGAAAAAAGCCGCCCCCAATCCGGCGGGCGACTTCCTCTCATCTTTTTCTACAGTCTACAAACGCTCTTTCTTACTTCAGCAGTTCTTCGGCTTTAAAGAACAGGCCCAGTTCGCGCTCGGCGCTTTCGGCGCTGTCGGAGCCGTGGGTCACGTTCTCGCCCGTGGTCGTGGCGAAGTCGGCGCGGATACTGCCGGGTGCGGCATTGGCGGGGTTGGTCGCGCCCATCATGCCGCGCCAGCCCAGAATGGCGTTCTCGCCTTCCAAGGCCATCGCCACCACTGGGCCGCCGGTAATGAACTCGACCAGCTCACCAAAAAAGGGGCGCTCTTTGTGTTCGGCGTAGTGATTTTCAGCGGTTTCACGCGAAATGACCATCTGCTTGAGGCCCACCAAGCGGTAGCCTTTGCGCTGAATGCGGGCGAGAATATCGGCGGTCAGACCCCGGCGAACACCGTCGGGTTTAATCATGGCAAAAGTTCGTTCCATAGCTGGGGCAGTGTAGCAGTTGAGTGGGCGTGGGAGCCAAAGGCGGCGAATCTGACATTCGCGCTTGGTCGCCCCTTAGAATGGTGAGATGTCTGATTCTGCGCGGCCCTCGCCGCTGGCAGCCCGGTTAAGCCTGATCTTTACCGGGCTGGCATTCGTCGGCTTGTTTTTGTTTCCCTACGGCACCCTCAGCCGCAATTTCAACGCCCAGTCGCTGCTCCAGCGCTTTCCCAGCGGGCTGATCAACTATGTCGGCGGCACGTTTGAAAATCTGCCGAATGTCAGCACGGCCCTGACGCTGGGCTGGGTGACGGTGCTGGTGTTGGCAGCGGCCATCTTCGCCGCCGTGCGCCGCGCTTCTTGGCTGTGGCTGGCAGGCGCGGCGGCGCTGGTGCTGGGCATTGCCGCCATCCTCATCTTCAATGCTGGTCTGGACGCGGCGGTGGCCGATTTGGTGGCCAAGGGCGTGCGGGCCCGCCGCATTCCTTGGACATCCGGCGGAATGCATTTGGGCTTGTTCTTGCCGGTGCTGGCCGGAGCCGTCACCCTGTTCGCGGGCCTGAGCATGTATCCGCGCGCCTGGGACTTCCTTAACCGCCTGCGCGGGTTGCTGGTGCCGGTCTCGGCGATTGCGCTGGCCATCGCGGTGGGCGCGGTGGTGGTGCTGATCGTGCAGCCGGTACCGAGCGGCCTAGACCGTCCTTTGGCGCTGGGCGAACTCCTCACCGGCAAACTGGACGTGGTCTGGTACGTCTACACCACCTTGTTCGCCCCTGTGACCAATGTGCAGGACTTGTTCAGCTCGCTCAAAATCGCCACGCCGCTGATTTTCGCGGGGCTGGGGGTGGCCTTCGGCTTCCGGGCGGGCCTCTTTAACATCGGCGGCCCCGGCCAACTGACCATGGGCGGCATCGGGGCCATGCTGGTGGGCGTCTACGCGCCGCTGCCCCCCGTCTTGTTGCTGCCCGCCACGGTGCTGGCCGCCGCAGCGGGCGGAGCACTTTGGGGCGCGATTCCGGGCCTGCTCAAAGCGCGGTTCGGCTCCAGCGAAGTCATCAACACCATCATGCTCAACTACATCGCCTCGGCCATCTTTATTTTCCTGATCGGCTCGTCCACGTTTCCTTTTTTGGGCAAAACCTACAACCTTCCGATTAAAGCCGAGGGCTTCGAGGCCAAGAGCAACGAGTTTCAGGCGGGGGCAAGGCTCGCGCCAATTGCCGATCTGCTGAGTTTTACACGCGGTGAAGTGACTTATTTTTCGATGGGGCCGATTCTGGCGCTGCTGGCCTTCGGGGGGGTCTATTACGGGCTGCGGCAAGTCAAGGCGCGGCTGTGGATTGGGCTGGCGGCTGCTGTGATCGTCGGTTTCCTGACTTGGAACTCATTGGGCATCCCGATTACCAGCAGCTTTACCACCAGCCGCCTCAACACCAGCTTTCTGATCGGCTTGGTGTGCGCCGTGCTGATGGGCGTGCTGCTGTGGCGCACCTCGGCGGGCTACGCGCTGCGGGCGGTGGGCCTGAGTCCGGCAGCTGCCGAGTACGGCGGCATCAGCGTCGGCAAAAACGTGATTTTAGCCATGACCTTGTCGGGTGCACTGATCGGCCTCGGCGCGACCCACTACACCATGGGCGGAGCGCTCGACGAGTATCGCCTCAAAGGCAACATGCCGGTCGGCGTCGGGTTTGACGGCATAGCGGTGGCCCTGATGGGCCAGAGCACGCCCGGCGGAGTGGTGGCCGCTGCCATCCTCTTCGGCACGGTGGACACCGGCGGTGTCAACGTTGACCGGGTGCTCGACAAAGTCAACAAAGACATCGTGACGGTGCTCAAGGCCCTGATCGTGCTGTTTATCGCGGCGGGAGGCTTCCTGAGCCGCCGCATCACCGATCCGCCGCCGCCCACGCTGGTCAAGGCTGCCGACGCTGGCGGCTCGGACGGGGGCGGCAAACTTTCGCCGAGTGAAGCGGCCCGCGAAGCCTCGACCCCGCTGCCCAATGTGGGCCGCAGCAGCGAAGTGATTTCCCAAGACATGCTGGGCGGCGACCCAGTGGCCGAGGAAAACCCCGATAAGGAGAGGAAGTCGTGATCGCATTCTTGGCAACGCTTTTCAGCGTCACGTTCGCCGGTATTTTTATCCGCTCCACCGTGCCGCTGCTGCTCACCGCGCTGGGCGGGCTGTACTCCGAGCGCAGCGGCGTGGTCAATATCGCCTTGGAGGGGCTGATCATCTTCGGCGCTTTGGCCGGCGCGATCATCACCAAAGAACTCGACGCGCCGCTCGGGGCCGCTGCGCCGTGGGTGGGCTGGCTCGGCGGCATGGTGGTGGGCGGCATGATCGCCTGGATTCACGCCGTCCTCAGCATCAAGTACCGCGCCGATCAGGTGATCTCCGGCACCGCCATCAACTTGCTGGCCACGGGCGTACCGGCGGTGGTGCTAACGGCCCTCTACGGCTCCAGCACTGAAAGTCCCCCGGTCATTCACGCGCTGCCGCTGTGGGGTGTGGGCGACCTTAAATTCAGCCCGCCAGCGTATTTTGCGCTGATTACGGTGGCCGTGACGTGGTACGTGCTCTACCGCACTCCTTACGGCCTGCGCCTGCGGGCCAGCGGCGAGCATCCCGGCGCGGCGTCGAGCATGGGCGTCAATGTCAAGGCCATGCGCTACAGCGCCGTGATTTTGTCGGGGGTGCTGGCGGGCACGGCGGGCGTCTTTCTGAGCATCGGCAACTTGGATTCTTACGTGCGCAACATCAGCGCGGGCGCGGGCTTTATCGCGCTAGCGGCGCTGATTTTCGGGCAGTGGAAGCCGCTGGGGGTTTTCGCGGCCACTTTACTCTTCGGCTTTTTGCAAGCACTCTCCATTCAGCTCGGCGGCGGCAATTTGTTGCCCGGCAGTCTGGTACAGGCGCTGCCGTACCTGATCACCGTGCTGGCCCTGATCTTTACGGGCCGCAGCCGCGCTCCCAAAGCGGTGGGCAAACCGTTGGACTAAGAAGGCTTGGGCCGTGCGGTAGAAAGTGTGGGGGAGTTGCGCTGGGTTGGTGCAGCTCCCCCTTCGTTTGCCGCGTCGCCGCTGTTGCAACGCTGCCACAGTTTGGTGGCCTCCACGGCGCTGACGGCGGGCGAGAACAAATAGCCCTGTCCAACTTGGCAGTTCAAGTCCAGCAAACTGCGGCGCTGCTCAGGTGTTTCGATGCCCTCGGCGATCACGTCGAGTTTGAGCGCTTCGGCCAACTTCAAAATGGCCTGCACGATGCCCTGGCTGGCCGGATCGCTCCCCAGATTTTCCACGAAACTGCGGTCAATTTTCAGGGCAGTGAGGTTAAAGCGGTGCAGCGAGGCCAGCGAAGAGTAGCCGGTGCCGAAATCGTCCACCTGAACGCCGAGCCCCAACTCCCTGAGGGCGGTGATGGTTTGGGCGGCGCTGGCGTGCAGCATGGCTCCCTCGGTGATTTCAAGGTTGAGGCCGTGCGCCGCGCAGCCACTTTTGCGAATGGCCCGCTGCACTTGACGAATGATGTCGGATTGCTGAAACTGATGCGGCGACAAATTGACGTTGAGGCACAGGGGCCGCTCAGGTTGCTGACGCTGCCAAGTGCTGAGCTGCTGGCAGGCTTCTTCCAAGACCCACTGCCCCAGCGGCCAGATGAGTCCAGTTTCCTCGGCGACGCTCAGAAACTCACTGGGCTGCACGTTACCGAGTTCAGGGTGCCGCCAGCGGGCCAGCGCCTCGAAGCTCAAGATACGGTTGCTGCTGAGCTGCACCACCGGCTGATAAAACAGGTGCAGTTGACGCGCCCCGATGGCCGCGCCGAGTTCGGCTTCGATGTGCAGCCGCCGCAGGGCACGCTCATGCAAGCTGCGGTCAAACACCCGGTAAGCTGAACTGGCCCGCGTGCGCTGACGGTGCTTGCTTTCGTACATGCTGAGGTCGGCGTCGCGCAGCACGTCGCTGGTTTCGGTGTACTCGGCCCGGCCCGGCGCGATGCCGATGCTGATACTTAGGCGCAATTCGTGGCTGCCGACTTTCAGTGGTTGTCTGAGCGCTTTGGCCAGGCGGCCGGCGAGGCGTTCGGCGTCAGCCGCGTGGTGACACAGCAAAATGGCAAATTCGTCGCCGCCTAAACGGGCCAGCAGTTCGTTCGGCGGTATGTTGGCGGCCAGCCGCTCGGCCAGTGCCCGCAGCAAGTCGTCGCCGATTCGGTGGCCCAAGCTGTCGTTGATGACCTTGAAGCGGTCGACATCCAAAAATAAAACGGCGTAATTGGTGTTGCCTGTTTGGTGGGCTTCTTCCAAGCAGGCCTGCAAACGGCCTTCAAACAAGCTGCGGTTGGCCAGCCCGGTCAGCGAATCGTGACGCGCTTCGTAGGCCAGCTGCTGCTCAATGTGGTGGCGCTCGCTGATGTCGCGGGAAGTCGATTGCCACTGACCGTCCCCAGACTGCGTCGGGGCGCTGCTGGTTTCAAACCAGATCCAGTGGCCTTGCTGGTGGCGCAGCCGCAGCCGCAACAGATCAAATTGCGGCGACGGCGTTTGCAAAATGGCATTCTTGATTTTTTCGTGATCGTCAGGATGCACAAACTCATCGGGGAACTGTCCCAGCATGTCTTCGGGCAGGTAGCCCAGCAGCGCAGTGACCGACGGACTGACATAGGTGAGTTGGCCTTCCCGGGCGTGCAGGCACACCAGGTCGGTCATGCTCTCGGCCAGCAGCCGGTAGCGGGCCTCGCTCAGGCTGACGGCTGAGAGCAGTTGCGCCCGCTCCAGCGCTTGCCCCACTTGCGCGGCGACCTCGTTCATCAATTCCAAATCGCGCTGATGCAGGATCACGCCGTCGACGCTCTCGACGTTCAGCGTCCCCACCACTTTTCCGTGTGCCCGTAGCGGCACCGTCACCTCGCTGGTGGTGTTGCCGATGGCTCCCACAAAGGCGGCTTCGAGCCGCACGTCTTCGATCAATTCGCCCTTGCCGGTGCGGATGACCCGGCCCACCACGCCCGTAGACACCGGGATGCGGTGCAGCACAGTGTGATAGCCGATTTGGTGTTGCAGCACTAAGCAGGGTTCGGGTAGAGCCGCTGGGTCGAGTAAATAAATGCTGACTTGGGTATACCCGAACGCCGCGATGATGGCCGTGTTCACCGCCCGAATAAGGCTGTCTACACTGACCTCGCGGCTCAGGGCATTGCGGACTTGGTGCAGCAAGGCCAACTCGCTGGCTTGCCGGGCAATCTGCGCGTACAAGTGCTGGTCGTGTTGGCGGGCTTTCCTGATTTTCATGTCCAGCCGCACCCGCCTCAGAGCGCTGCTGAGGTGTTGGCTGAGAATCTGCATCAAGCGCAAATCTTCTTCGCCCAGCACGAAGTCGGTGGTTTCGATATTGAGCAGGCCCGCGACCTGCTGACCGTCAAACAACGGCAAGCACAATTGACTTACCACTCTGGGGTGGTAGACCTGATAATCGGCGTCCTGGCTGACATCTTGAACCAAGGCGGCCTGGGCGCTGCGGGCGACGCGGCCAATGATGCCGAAATCGGTGGAATAGGTCACTCCCTCCGTGTCGTAGCCGAGGCTGACTTGGGGCTTGATCTGCTCGTCTTCAACCAGCGCGATGCTCACCAGCGGATACCCGACGACTTGCTGAATGGCGGCGGTCACCTCCTGAAACAAGCTCGGCAAATCCGGCGCTCCCGTCAGCGTTTCCCGAACCCTGTCCAGCAGCTGCAGCGCCCGTTTATGTTGCTCCAGTTCAGAGCCGAAGCGCTGGGCCGCAGCTTGCTGAGGGGTTGGTTGGCTTGGCTTCATTTCTAAACAGTATCCCAGCCGCGCCTCACATTTTCATAACTCCAATTTGTCAATGAAACCCAGCGAAATAGTTAGCACCGTAATCGAAGTGATTTTGGTGAAAAGGGGTTACTTGGAGAGCAGCAGAGAAAAACTTGATGCTGAAAATTTACAGCCTTCTGTCAGCAACAAGTTGAGATTAATTTTGAATTGAAGCATCACTTTTTAGAGTGGGTAGGGAAAATTAACTCAAATCTACTTTTATTCTCAGGTCTTTTTGAGGCCTGACTCTTTTCTTGTTTTTAGTGGAGATGAAAAAAACGCGCAGCGATACATGAGGAACTGACTGCTCCACTTTATCGCCGCGCTGCTCAAAGCGAGTCGTTACTGACCCATTCTCAAGCGGAATTCAGATTCACTTCATTTAGACGAACGCGCTCAGCCCCGTCACGGCCCGTCCGACCACCAAAGTATTGATTTCGTTGGTGCCTTCGTAACTGTAAATGGCTTCAGCGTCGGCGAAGTGCTTGGCCACGCCGTTTTCCAGCAAAATACCGTTGCCGCCAAAGACTTCGCGGGCTGCCGCTACTGTTTCGCGGCACCGAGCAGCGGTAAAGACTTTGGAAAGA
This sequence comes from Deinococcus detaillensis, assembly GCF_007280555.1. Lineage (NCBI taxonomy): Bacteria > Thermotogati > Deinococcota > Deinococci > Deinococcales > Deinococcaceae > Deinococcus > Deinococcus detaillensis. The sequence goes on from NZ_VKDB01000013.1 coordinate 20,561, forward strand.
GCGGCGTGTTCGTCTTGCATCAAATCGTGATCGGCCATGTATGAAAGGCGCAGGCACATGGTAAACATGCTGGTGACGTTGCCGAGCATGTGCACCAGATGGTTTTGAATCAGTTGGAATTCGCCGATGCGCTTGCCAAATTGCCGGCGGTCTTGACTGTACTTGACGGCCAGTTCATACGCGCCCATCGCGCATCCCACGCCCTGCCACGCCACGCCCGCACGGGTCAGCCGCAGCACGTCGGCGGTGGTGCGCCAGCCTTTGACTTCTTGCAAGCGGTCTGCGTCGGGCACGCGGCAATCCGTGAGCGTGATCAAACCGTTCTCCACGATTCTCAGCGCCGTTTTGCCCTGAATTTTGTCTACGTTGTAGCCCGGCGTTCCGGCCCGCACGATAAAGCCGCGCACTTCGTTGCTGTCCTCGTCGCGTGCCCAGATCACCGTGAAGTCGGAAAAGGTGGAATTGCCGATCCACTTTTTCTGGCCGCTCAGCACCCAAGCATCGCCGTCGCGGCGGCAGGTGGTGCGCATGCCCTGGCTGACCTGTGAGCCGCCTTCGGGTTCGGTTAAACCAAAAGCGCCGATGGCCTTCAGGTCCAGCATCTTGGGAAGCCACTCGGCTTTTTGCTCGGCGCTGCCGCCCAGCGCCACCGAAGCGAACGCCAGCCCAGCGTGAACGCCAAAAAAGACGGCGGTGGACACGTCTACCTTGCAGGCTTCCAAAGTAATCAGCCCTTCCATGACAGTGGCGTCGGCCTTGCGGGTACCGTCTTCGTTCCAGACCTTTCTCAGCAAGTCCAGCGGCCGCATCGCGTCGATCATCTGGCGCGGGAACTCGTCGCGGTTCCAGTATTCGTTCATGATCGGGGCCACTTCAGCGTGCATAAACTCGCGCACTTGCAGGGCCACGCCGCGTTGCTCGTCGGTCACGGTGTCCAGCAGGCCGAAGAAATCGCCGTCAGGCGCGGGCAATTCGCGCTTCTTGTGTTCTTGTGCCTTGCCGCCCACGCCCAGCGCTTTGCTGAGCTGGCCAAGTTGCTTGTCATCCATCTTGGCCGCCGCGTTGAGCAGCCCCGCCAGATCAATTTTGCTGGCGAGTGCGCCGAGCTTGCTCATATCGAGCTGGGAAAGAAGTTGCGTCAAATCGCCGCCCTGAACGGTGCCAACCTGAACTGGCTCTGCTGCTTTGGTCATGCTCTCTATTGTGCCTCAGGGGAAATATTTAGACTGAGTCTAGAAATACTGACTCATTGAGTGACTCTTAACGCGCCACTGGAGCGGTAGCATCGGGCGGTGACTTCGCTGCGCCTACCCAGTTCGCCGCCCCTACCCAGTCTATTGCGTCCCACCGAGCCGCTGCTCAGCAAACCGGCCGGCTACCTCGGGCTGGCGACTTACAGCAGCCTCAGTCAATTCTGGCGTTATCTGGCAGCGGCGTCGCGGGCGGAGCGCGAGGTGAGCTTGGTGCGCGGCGACAGTGAAAAAGCTTGCCGGAGGCGGATTGCCGGACACACCCTAGAAGGCGCGGCGCTGCTGCTCGATCAAGCGCGGCTCTCGGAAGCGCTGGAAGACGGCCTGGACCCACATCCGGCGCTGATCGCCTTGCTCGGCGGCGACAACTTACCCCTGCGCGAGTTGCTCAACACCCATTACACGCTGCGCCTGAATTTCGTGCTGGCGTTTACCCGCAGCCGCGATTTGATCGTGCGCCCAGAGTTTAAGTTTGTGCCGAAGCCGGGCGAGAAAGCTGTATTGCCCACCGATCTGCCACTGGCGACGCGCCGACTGGGCCGCGACGAAATCCGCTTTCTGCTCGACCGGGCCTGCGGTCTGTGAAATTGGGCGGCGTTGTCGGAGTGACACCTTGCTATGTGCAATCAGAAACGCCCGGCCCCTCAGCTTCTGCTTTGGGACTGAGCGTTCAAGGTTGTGGAGAGGGCAGGCTGATTTCAAACCAGAAGAAAGCGGCGCTAACGGCTCAGTTGTCGCCCAGCTTAGGCTTGCCTGCGTCTCCCTTGGGGTCGGTGGTGGCTCCGCTGGGCGTCATCCCGTCTTTGAGGCTGCCGTAGGTCACGGGCTTTTCGGGAATGCTGCCGGGTGCAGGCGCAGCGGCTTGGGTATCGGCAGCGGTCTGGCTGCTCACCTGAACACCCTCATCGCTGGTCTGCTGCCAGTAGGCCTTGTCGTCGCTGGCAGGAACGGTCTTGTCTTTCAAGGCCTCCATCTCGCGGGCTTCTGCAGTGCTGGCTGGCGGCGTGCTGCTGGGTTTGCCTTCGTCCATGCTCGGTTCCTCCTGAACTTCAAATTCGGTGGCGTGCTGTAGGCGATCTGTTGGATAAGAACTGGGTTGATTTCAGCCTACCTCACGCCTGTTCAGGGCGTGCCCGCCGGGCTTGAGGCTTGCTTCACGTCCCGCTTTCTGCAGCAGAGCGCTTCACAGTCGGTGACGCAGCAGCCGCAGCCCCATGAACACCACGAAGACGGTGCCGCCCTCGTGCGCGACCACGCCCAGCGGAAGGGGAATGTGTCCGGCCACTGCCAGTGGCGCAATGATCAAAATGACTCCGAAGGCAAAAGCCAGATTGAGAATCACGGTGCGGCGGGCGTCTTTAGCCAGTTTGACTGCGCCTGCCAGTTTGCCCAGGTCGTTTTTCATCAGCACCACGTCGGCGCTCTCGATGGCTACGTCGGTGCCGCTGGCCACCGCGATACCCAGATCGGCGCGGGCCAGAGCGGGGGCGTCGTTCACGCCGTCGCCAACCATCGCCAGCGGGCCGGTCAACTCGCCCATGATCCGCAGTTTGTCTTCAGGCAACAACTCGGCGCGGTACTCGGTCAGGCCGATATGGTGGGCCACGGCCTGTGCCACTTCCGCTTTGTCGCCGGTCAGCATCACCTGATGCTCCACGCCCGCCGCCCGCAGGCCCGCGATGGCCTCAGTAATGCCGGGGCGCAGGGTGTCGGATACGCCCATCACGGCTATCACGCGGCTTCCCACGCCCACGATCACGGTGCTGCTGCCTTCGGTATTCAGCTCGCGCAGGGCAGCGTCCTGAGCGGGTGTCAAGCTGGCTCCCTCCCGCTCCATCAAGCGGAGGTTCCCGGCCCAGACTTTGTCAACACTGCCCTGCTCAACACCGCCCAGTTCAATACTGTCCAGCTCGGCCTCAATGCCCATGCCGGGGATGGCCTGCGCGTTCCTGACAGCGGCGAACGAGACGTTCTGCGCCCGCGCCGCCGTCACCACGGCCTGTGCAATCGGGTGTTCGCTGTGGCTTTCCAGTCCGGCGGCTAGGGCTAGTGCCCCCGCCTCGTCGTCGGCCACTATGCGGGCCACCGTCATCTTTGCCTGAGTCAGGGTGCCAGTCTTGTCGAAGGCGACGGTGTTGACGCGGGCCAGGGTGTCCATGGCCGCGCTGCTCTTGAACAGCACCCCGCCGCGTGCTGCCGCCGCCATGGCGCTGAGCATCACGGCGGGCGTGCTGATGACCACCGCGCAGGGGCTGGCCACCACCATGAAGGTCATGGCGCGGTACCACGAAGTGTCTACTCCCAAGTTAAAACCGTAGCGCAGCAGCACGAACACCAGCGGCACCAGTACCAACACCGCTGTGGCGTATGGGCTTTCCCAGCGCTCGGTGATGGTCTCGGTGCGGCTTTTGGCCGTCTGGGCCTGCTCCATCAGCGCCACCAGCTTGGCCAGCGTGCTGTCTCCCGCCGGGCGAATCACTTCCGCCTCCACGCTGCCGTTGAGGTTGACCGTGCCGGAAGCGAGTTCTGCGCCCACAGCCTTGTCAATCGGCAAGCTCTCCCCGGTGATGGGTGACTCGTCCACCGCCGTCTGTCCCAGTGTCACGCGGGCGTCGGCGGCAATTCGCTCGCCGGGTTTGATGATCAGCATGTCGCCAATTTGAATGTCTCCCAGTTCGCACCAACGCTCGCGTCCGTCACGGCGCAGGGTGGCTCCCGCCGGGTTCAGGTCCATCAGGGCGCTGATGGCGTGCTTGGTGCGGCCCATCGCCCAGTCCTGGAGAGTGTTGCTGAGGCTAAACAAGAACAGCAAAATCGCGCCGTCCGCCGCCTGCCCGATACTCGCCGCGCCCAGAGCGGCCACCACCATCAGTAAGTCCACGTCCAGCTTTTTTTCCACGAACAAGCTGTGCAGCGCCTCACGCCCGGCGGGAATGCCTCCGGCCAAGTAGGCGACGACGTAGCCGACCCACATGATGACGGGCTGCTTGAGAAGGTACTGCCCCGCCGCGCCCACCAGCAGGCCCACCAAGGTCAGGCCGGTCATCATGACGGCAAAGCGCAGTTCGGGCGAGAGGTTGAAGCGGGGTTGACGTGCCGGCGCGGCAAAACGGTTTGGTGTCGCGGTGTTGGGGGTGGTCATGGAGCCTCCTATCAGAGAATCCCTAATAGAAACGATTCCCAATAAGCCAACTCTACTCGCCTGCCTTCCCAAACTCAACGCTCCATCCTGAGCGGAAAAGTCAGGATAGAGAGCGGGGGAGAGCGGAACACAGGCCCGCTCCATAGTCGAGTCCCACATTTGCTTGTGTTGTCCCTAGAGTAGTTACTGACTTGAATCCCGTGACTGCGCGGGTGACGCCCGGAAAACCGCCGTGTTGACCTATAATGAAGCCATTCGCCCACTGGGCAAGGAGGAACGCAAATGGCACAGAACCTATTCGGCGCACGCGCAGTCTTGAGTGAAGGTGAAGGCGGCAAGGTCTACTACTACAAGTTAGATACCCTCAAACAGCGCGGCTATGACGTAGACAAGCTGCCCTTCTCAGTCAAAGTGCTGCTCGAAAGCGTGCTGCGCGAAGCCAACGACTATGACGTGCGTCAAGAAGACGTGCTGAACGTCGCGGGTTGGAAGCCGGTCAACGCGGAAATTGAAATCCCATTCAAGCCTGCCCGCGTGATTTTGCAGGATTTTACTGGCGTGCCTGCGGTGGTGGACTTGGCCGCTATGCGGACCGCGATGGTCAGCTTGGGCGGCGATCCCAAAAAGATCAACCCGCTGATTCCGGTGGACTTGGTGATTGACCACAGCGTGCAGGTCGACGAGTACGGCACCGACTTGGCCCTGCTTCACAACATGGCGCTGGAATTTGAGCGCAACAACGAGCGCTACGAGTTCCTGCGTTGGGGCCAGCAGGCCTTCGACAACTTCGGCGTGGTGCCGCCCGCTTCGGGCATCGTTCACCAAGTCAACTTGGAATACCTCGCCAAAGGCGTGCAGAGCCGCCCCGAAGACGACGGCATTGTCGTCTACCCGGATTCCCTTGTCGGCACCGATTCGCACACCACCATGATCAACGGTATCGGGATTGTCGGCTGGGGCGTCGGCGGGATCGAGGCCGAAGCGGTGATGCTGGGCCAGCCGATTTACATGCTGATGCCGGAAGTGGTCGGCTTTAAGGTGAGCGGCAAGCCGGTAGAAGGCGTCACCGCCACGGACATTGCTCTGACCGTCACCGAGATGCTGCGTAAAGCTGGAGTGGTCGGCAAGTTCGTGGAGTTCTACGGCGCGGGCCTGAGCAACATGACGCTGCCTGACCGGGCCACGATTGCCAACATGGCTCCCGAATACGGCGCGACCATGGGCTTTTTCCCGGTGGACGAGGAAGCCCTGCGCTACCTGCGCCGCACCGGACGCCTACCCGACGAAGTGGAATTGGTGGAAACTTACTGCAAGGCTCAGGGCCTCTTCCGCACCGACGAAACGCCTGACCCGGTGTTCAGCAGCATGATCGAGCTGGATCTCAGCAGCGTGGTACCCAGCCTGTCCGGCCCCAAGCGCCCGCAAGACCGCGTGGCGCTGACCGACATGCAGCCTGTCTTTGGCGAGGCATTGCTGGCTCCCATCAAGCAGCGGGGCTTTGAGCTGCCCGCCGAGACTTTGGGCGCAAAAGGCACCATCACTGGCACCGGCTACCAGATTGGGCACGGCTCGGTGGTGCTGGCAGCGATTACTTCTTGCACCAACACCTCCAACCCCAGCGTGCTGATCGCGGCGGGCCTTGTTGCCAAAAAAGCTGTGGAGTTGGGACTGGACAGCAAGCCCTGGGTCAAGACCTCGCTGGCTCCGGGCTCGCGTGTGGTGACCGAGTACCTGGAAGCGGCGGGCCTGCAAACCTACCTCGACCAGATCGGCTTCAACACCGTCGGCTACGGCTGCACGACCTGCATCGGCAACTCCGGCCCGCTGCCGGAAGCCACCGTGGACGCCATCAAGGAAGGCAATCTGGTGGCCGCCTCGGTGCTGTCGGGCAACCGCAACTTTGAAGGGCGCATCAACCCTGACATCCGTGCCAACTACCTCGCTTCACCGCCCCTGGTGGTGGCCTACGCGCTGGCCGGAACGGTGGACATCGACCTTGCCACAGGCGTGATCGGCACCAGCAAAGACGGCTATCCGGTCTACCTCAAAGACCTCTGGCCCAGCAACGCCGAGATTCAGCAAGTCATGGACGTGGCCATCAACGCCGAGATGTTCAAGAAGATCTATGACGGCATCGAGCAGAGCAACGCCCAGTGGAACGCCATTCCGGTGTCGGGCGGCGACCTGTACAACTGGAACGAGGACAGCACCTACATCCAGAACCCGCCGTTCTTTGAGAACTTGGCTGACGGCGTGAAGGAAGTCAGCGACATTGCCAGCGCCCGCGTGCTGGTGAAGGTGTCGGACTCGGTGACCACCGACCACATCAGCCCCGCTGGAAGCTTCGGCGCGTCCTCGCCTGCCGGCAAGTACCTGATCGACAACGGCGTGACCCAAAAGGATTTCAACTCCTACGGCTCACGGCGCGGCAACGACCGCATCATGACGCGCGGCACCTTCGCCAACATCCGCCTCAAGAACCAGCTCGCGCCCGGCACCGAGGGCGGCTTTACCACCAACTTCCTGAACGGCGAAGTGACCAGCATTTACGACGCTTCGGTGGCTTACAAAGCTGCGGGCGTGCCGCTGGTGGTGCTGGCGGGCAAGGACTACGGCATGGGCAGCAGCCGCGACTGGGCCGCCAAGGGCACTTTCTTGCTGGGCGTCAAGGCCGTGATTGCCGAGAGCTTTGAGCGCATTCACCGCAGCAACCTCGTTGGCATGGGCGTCTTGCCTCTGATGTACAAAAATGGCGACACCGCCGACTCGCTGGGTATTACGGGTGAGGAAATGTTCCACTTCCACCTGCCCGCGACCCTCAAGCCCCGCGAGGACGTGACCGTGACCGTCACCGATTTGAAGGGCATCAGCCGCGACATCGTGGTGCAGTGCCGGATCGATACGCCCGTTGAAGTGGATTACTACAAAAACGGTGGCATCCTGCAAACCGTGCTGCGGAGCATTTTGAAGAAAGGCGAAACCGCACAAGCGTAAGCATTCAGTCATAATCAATTTTTTACAATATGGGCTAACCGACTTGGTTAGCCCATATTTGGAGATCATATGCATGAATCGCTTTTCACGCTATCTAAAGAACAGAATAAGGAGACCGCCTTTGCTTTTTTTCCACATAAGGATCAAGATTACGACGCGCCCTTTAGGTATCTTGCTAATATGGCTCAGAAGGAGCAGTGGAATCTTCCTTCTATGCCCTACAAGGGCGACTTTCCCATACTGAAAAATTATTTAGATCATACATTTAGGCGTTTGAAAGAGCTCGAATTGGTCAAAATATCACCCGATGAACAGATGGCTTGCTTTAATACTGGCCTACAGACAGAAAAAGAACAGGATATATATGCAGTTTTCAGGATGAATGACAAACTTAATTCAGAAGATTGGATATTCTACAGATTCTGTGATTCTTACTCCGACCTGCTTGATTCATTTAGACCGCTCCCTGAAATAGCGCACTATATTACTAATCTCGCGAGTCTGATATATGACTCTGAGCTTCGAGTTGAGATTAGTCATGAGCATATATACGAAGACAATAAAGATCGCCTTCCAGACACAATCAGAGAAAACCAATTTGTCAGTATAGCTTTAATGAACAGCGCAATACAAAAAGCTCAAAAAATGGTTAAGAGAAATTATAAAATAGCGATTCCGATTTGGTACAGGGGTAAAATAGACCTACTACTTCCCGGCTATCTTTTGAACGGTGAGAAACCAGATATAGCATTTGTTACAGATCGTGTTGGTGATATATACAAGGTACGTACTATATTTACTATGGAAATGGCTTATAACAATGCACGCCTCATAGCTAAACCAGATCGTGATTGGTTGAACCCTTAATTTTCCTGATCAAATGCCCAAGCCTCAGCTTTTGCGGGGGGCTAGAGGTGCGGGGGCGGTGGGGTCAGGCAAAGTAAGGCTCAGCCCTCCTGCTCTCTTTCGACTGGCATAAACTACTGGCATGAAGCACATCCATCTCCCGCTCAGTGAACCGCTGCACGCCCGATTGATGCAAGCGGCACAGGCAAACGGCACCACAGCAACCCAACTTGCCCGCGAAGCCGTTGAGCATTTTCTGGCCGAGCAGCACCAAGCCGCCCTCAATGCCGAGCTGGACGCCTACATTGCCGAATATGCAGGTACAGCTTTTGATCTGGACACCGAACTGGAAGTGGCAGGCGTTGAACTCTTGCTCAGTCAGGAACCATGAAACGCGGCGAAATCTGGCAAGCGGTTCTGGAACCCCGCAGCGGCAGCGAACAACGCGGCAGACGGCCCGTGCTGGTGCTGATGCGCGACAACTTTTTGCGAAACGAACGCTGGCAAAGCATTATGGTGGTGCCTATTTCCAGTTCTCAGACACAGGCAGGGCGAGGCCCAACTAATGTGGCACTGCCCGCTGGCATGGGCGGGCTGGCGCTCAACTCGGTGGCGCTTTGTCACCAACTCACCACCCTTGACCGCAACAAGTTGGAGCAGTGTTTGGGTGAAGTACCGGAAGCGCAGATCAAGCAAGTAGAAGCGGGCGTGTTGCTGGCGCTGGGGATTGAATTTTAGATACGGCGTACCTCACTTCGGCGCACGCATCAGCCCCGTGATATCCGGCCCTCACCGCTTGAAATGTTTGGCGTTGAGGGTCACTCAAACGCCAGCGCTCGCTTTGAGGGCGGCCTGATCAATCAGGGTGTCGTATCTGCTTGGGCCTCAGCTTCGGCAGGCTCCACGAACAAAGGCAAGTCGCACGCCTTCACCGCCCCCGCTGCGACTGCCCGCCTGTGCAGCTCTGTGACTGCCTGCGTGCCTTCGTCGCCCACATCCAAGCTGAAGTCGTTGACATACAAATCGATGTGCGCCTGCATGACTTCGTCGGCCATTTCCAGGGCGTGCTGGCGGATGTAGGCTTTGGGTTCCTGCGGATGCTGGTAAGCGTATTCGAGGCTGGCTTTGACCGCTTGATTCAGCGCCCACTGGGTTTCAGGCAGCAAGTCGCGCCGCACCAAAATTGCGCCGAGTGGCAGCGGCAAGCCGGTTTCATTTTCCCACCACGCGCCCAAGTCCAACAACTTGGTCAGGCCGTGCTGATGATAGGTAAAGCGCGATTCGTGAATGATCAGGCCCGCGTCCACCGCTTGCCCGTTCAGCTCACCCCGTTCTACAGCGGGCATCACCTCGTCGTAGCGCACCCGCACCACCTTGACCTCGGGGTAAACGATTTTGAGCAGCAACTCGGCGGTGGTCAGCGCTCCGGGCGACAGCACCGTTTTGCCGTTGAGGTCGCCCAACTCCTCCCGCGCCACCACCAGCGGCCCCACGCCGCGTCCCAGCGCTCCGCCGCTGCGGAGAGCCACGTAATCGTGCATCACTTCAAAGTAAGCGCGATAGCTGATTTTGGTGATCGGCAAGCGGCTCGCCACCGCCCAGTCATTGAGCGTCTGCACGTCCTCCAGCACTTCGCGCACGGGCGCAGGCGTCGGCACTTTTCCGTGCGAGAGAGCATAAAAGATAAAAGTGTCGTTGGGGCAAAACGAGTAGCCGAGGTCGAGCGCGGCGGGGTCGGTGGAAGCAGAAGTCATGGCTTTAAAGTACGCCGAGTGGGGGAGGGCAAATGGGATGGAGAGGAGCAGTCGTGAGTGAGCGTCCAAGCACCAAACCCGCTCTAAACTCGCAAGTCACTCGGCGTCTTCGGTTCTCTCAGCAGCTCTCTGAACGTCACCGCGCCGCGTTCCACCGCTTGGCGCACCAGCCCACTACCCACGCTGTAAGTAAAGATGTAGGCCCGAAAAGTCGGCTGGGCAATAAAATCAAAGCTCTTTTGCGCCCGCTCCTCGGTTGCGCCGTAGTGCTGAAAAAAGTCCAAAACCTCGCGCTGGCTCGCTCCGTCTTGATGCAGCATCATCGCCGCGTGACCGGAAACACTGCTGAATTTTTCCTTGAGCCGCGCCAGATGGAGAGCCGCCTGCACCGCTTCCGGCTCAAGCCCAGCCACACTGGCCAGTTCTCCCGTCAGCCACTCGCCGACTTCTTGCTCACTCATCACGGCGGTGAGGGCGTTCATGGCGATTCCCTCGCTGACGACGCATTCCGGCGCGTTGATCAGTTGAATGCTGTGTTCGAACCAACCGCGCCCGCGCACCAGTTCGGCTTCCTTGGTGGCGTGTTCGGTGTGGTGGCCCGGATAGCCTTCGTGGGCCATCAAATCCGGCAAGCTGGTCAGCGCTACCGCCAAGTCAGTATTGATGTCAATTCGGCTTTGCAAGTTGCCGAGCGGCCAGTTGTATCCGCCCCAGGGCTGGTTGTTGACCAGGCCAATGCTGAAGTTTTCACCGTCCGGCAAGCCGAGTTGCTGCTGGGTGCGCCGCCGCAACTCCGTCACAATCGGCTCGGCCACCCGCAGCAGGTTCTCAGGTTCAACCGTCACCCGCGCCCGCACTGCTTCTTCGCGCTCACTGAGGCGGCCCGTACCCGGCAAGGCGGCGTCGAGTTCCCTCAAAGCGGCGTCCAACTCGCTCAGATCGGCCCGTACGGGGTCAATACCGTATAAGCCGCGCACTTCTTTTTCGTAAGGCAACTTCTCGCCGCCCAAGATCCGGGCAAGGGTGTGCATGGCCCGCGTCTGGGCTTCTAAAAAAGTGCGGCGCGTGGCGTCGGGCTCGTTCTGAACGTCGTCTTGCAGCGCTTCCAACTCGGCTTTCACTTCGGCAACCGGACGCAGCGTGCGGTCTGCCAACTCGGCGGGGCCGCCGTACCCGTCAATAAAACTGGGCGAGTGGGCGTCCAGATGATGGGCCAGTCGAATGTAGCGGCGGGCGAGGTCGTCAGGTTGTAGAGAAGTCATAAGCAAAAGATAGCCTTCCTTTAACTCCTTTTGAGCAGCGCAGGCTCCTTTACCATTCATGGATGACGCTGTTTGATCCGCCCGCTCCCCTCGCTGAGCGTCTGCGCCCACGCACCCTCGCGGAAGTCGTCGGCCAGCGCCATTTGCTCGGCCCAGGCAAACCGCTGACCCGCACCCTGGCTTCCAAGCGGCTGGGTTCCTTCATTCTCTGGGGGCCACCCGGCGTCGGCAAAACCACTTTGGCCCGTCTCATGGCCGCAGAAGTGGACGCGCATTTCATAGCTCTTTCCGCTGTCTCGGCAGGCGTCAAGGATGTGCGCGAGGCCACCGTGGAGGCCGAGCGGCTGCGTGGGCGCGGCCAAAAGACCATTCTTTTCCTCGACGAAATTCACCGCTTTAACAAGGCCCAGCAAGACGCCCTGCTGCCGCACGTCGAATCCGGTCTGCTGACCCTCATTGGCGCGACCACCGAAAACCCCAGCTTTGAAGTCAATCCGGCTCTGCGCTCGCGCGCCAGAACGCTGGTGCTGGAAGCGCTGACGCCTGAAGACGTGCGCGGCCTGCTGGAACGGGCGCTCAGCGATGCGCGTGGCCTGCCCAACGTCACCGCCGAGCCCGAAGCGCTGGACTTGCTGGCCCGCCTCGCTGACGGCGACGCTCGCCGGGCGCTCAGCACTTTGGAAGTGGCTTCCACGCTGGCCGAACCGATCACGCCGGAGGCCGTCACTGAGGCGTTTGGCCGCCACTTGCCGCAGATGGACAAGGGCGGCGAAGATTTCTACAACTTGATTTCAGCGCTGCACAAATCGGTGCGGGCCAGCCACGTAGACGCCTCGCTTTACTGGCTGGCCCGCATGATCGAAGGCGGCGCTGACTCCCTGTACGTGGCCCGCAGGATTGTGCGGATGGCTGCCGAAGATATCGGCCTCGCTGATCCACAAGCCCTGCGCTTGGCCGTCGCTGCCCGCGACACTGCCGAGTTTCTGGGCAGCCCCGAGGGTGATTTGGCACTGGCGCAGGCGGTGGTGTATTTGGCGCTGGCTCCCAAAAGCAATAGCGTCTATACGGCTTGGAAAGCCGCTCTGAGCGCCGTTCGGGAAGGCGAGAGCTTGGCCGTTCCGCTGCACCTTCGTAACGCCCCCACCGCTCTGATGCGCTCACAAGGCTACGGGCAAAGCTATGCTTACTACTTTGACGATCCGTCGGGCAGCTTTGCTCAGAACTATTTGCCACACGGCGTAGAGCTGAACTTGTATAGCCCCAATGGTGAAGGTTGGGAAAACAGAATGGCCGAGCGCTGGCGCAAGCTGCGGGAAGCACATGGAGAAGCCCTAGACAGAACATGAGATTAGCTTGGACTATTCTTTATCTGCTTATGATACGCGGGCCAGGTGACTCTCAGATGGATTGGCGCGGCTACGGCTCTCTAGAGCTGGGACATGTTTTTACCGAAGGCGACGCCCTTTCTTATCCGCCAAACGTCTATTTCTGCTCGTATCTCATGAGCTGCGTAGGCCTCAATTCCGTGCTACGGCGAGTTTTTTTGTGTTGACACTGCCTATCCTCCTGCCTATACTCTCCTAAGGATTCACATTCTTGCCGGAGATGTGGAGTGAGTGAGTACACCGGGATATGGAAAGAAGTAGGAAACTCGGCAACTGCTTCCAACCTCTCCTCACGTACAAACGCACTCGGCACGAACAGAGCAACAATGAGAAGCCGCCCTTTCCACTGGAGGAAAGCATGAAGAAAAAGTTTGGCCTTTTGGCCCTCACCGGTATCATTGCTCTGGCATCTTGCTCACAAGGCAGCACGCCTACGGTCAGCTCATACGATCTCACAGTCAAACTGACTGGCGATTTGTCGTCAGGTAGCTTTACCGCTTCAGGTACAGAGACCACCACCATCAACGTTGCTGGCGGTACAGGTTCTGCGAACCTTAAGAAGGGCACCTACACTGTCACTGCACCTACTGTGACTGGTTATACCTTCGCCCCGACCAGCCAGTCGGTTGACCTGACCACCAGCGTCAAGACTGTGACATTTACCAGCACCAAGAACGCTGGTCCTATCGTCGTGCCGGTGACCAGTGCGGTTCTGACCATTGACTTGGAAGGTGTGACTAAAGCCCCCGTGACCATCAAGGATTCCAAGGGCGCTGTGGTGGCAGGTTACAACAACGTTGTCGTTACCGATAACGAGAAAATCACTCTCCCCAAAGATGCTTACACCATCATTGCGGGCGATGTGGCTAACTTTACCGCTCCTACTGGTAGCGTGGCGGCCAACCTGACCAGCGGTGACGCCACTGCGAAGCTGACCTACACGGCAGTAGGCACGCCTGCGGCCCTGGGAAGCATCAAGATCAGCAGCCCCGCCAACGGCGCGACTGTGCCGTTCGGCTCAACTCAGGTGACCTTTGCCGTCACCGGCACTCTGACCGGAGTTGTCTGCACCGTAAACGGTGTGAACGTGAACGCTAACGTCGCAGCGAGCGGCGGTCTCTGCAGCATCACCCTTCCTGACGTTGCCGGCCCTGCCATCATCACGGTGTCGGGCAAAGACGCCAACAACGCTGCGGTGAGCGACAGCGTCGTGGTCAACGTTACTCCCTCCAACACCAACCCGACCACTGGCGCGATCCAGTTCGACCCGGCCCAGCAGATCATCCTGGGTGCGGACGGTACGGTTGACGACAGCAAGAACGACGCCACCGACATCACGGCCCGCGTCTTCACCAACAACGGCTGGCGCGATATTGGCCAGGGTCTCTCGACGGGCGCCAACCCCAGCTCTGACGTCTACACTTACGTCAAGGGCACTGTAAATGTCAACTACGCTGCCTCAGCTGGCACCACCAAGGTGGAAGTCCTCTTGGCCCGCACCACCGGAACCGACGTGCCCACCAACGACGACATTCAGGCCGCTGATGTCCTCAATGTTGATGTCAACCCTGCCGGTACGGCTAGGACTGTGACCACCTCTTTTGACAGCACCAAGCTCGGCGAATTCCAGGCCGTGCCGGAGTGGTTGGTCGTTCGCGTCAACAGCACCCAGGTGTTCTTCCGCCGCGTTGTGGCCGATAACACTGCGCCTCAGCCTGCCCGCCCCGATTTCGAGGGTGCCAAGCAAGCCGGTTCGAATGTCATCCGCAACTTCCGTGGCATTCAGAACAACAACTTTGCTCGCGGCAAGATCGACGTCTTCACCACCAACCGCGACCTTCAGGATCAGCCGTTTGGTCGCGCACCGGTCACCAGCACCGTTGCCCAGTTGCGTCCTTCGGGCTTCGAGAGCATTCGCTACTTCTTGGTGCCTTCGGCACTGGTTGATGTGACTCCCGGCCTGCGTGACAGCGACGGCGTGCGTCTGGCTAAAACGATTCGTTTTGCCTTCAAAGCCGGCAACCTCGGCGTCATCGCCAGTGCGCCCCAGCTCGCTATCGGCGAGGCAAAAGACTTCCGCACGATCTTCAACAGCACCAAGTCCACGACTTGCACGGCGGGTGCACCAACCACCACTCCCTCGATCGCTGGCAGCATCACTGCAGATCCAGCCACAACCATCGCTGCTGAAGGTAAATACCGCCTTTACGCGTTGACCCGTGACCAGATTGGCAACGAAGCGGCCAGCCCCGAGTACCAAGTTGTCACCTTCGACAATGTTGGTCCCAACGTGAGCAACATTGCCGTACGTGACGTTTCCCCCTTGCCCTTCCCCTCGACCAATCCCTACAAGTACATCAGTGACGTTGCTGCTATCGGTGGCAAGGATTTGGGTCCTGACGCTGGTAAGATCACGGATGTAGGCATCGGCTTTGACCTCGGTATGCCGTTCCACGTGGATATCGGCAGCCTGAAGATTGCTGTTGGTACCAATGGTGCTCAGACTGTGAACGGCTTGCTCAACAGCATCACCATCCCGCCGACCAGCTTCGACACTAACCCGATTGGTGATGGCGCTCATACGGTCAATTACAACTCGTTCACCGACGCGCTGGGTAACCTGCCTCTCAACTGCGCTCCGGCCAGTGTCATTATCGACAACACCGACCCTACGGTCACCTTCAACCGCTTCACTGCGACTGGTGTCGTCGAGAGCGGCTCGCCCCAGAGCATTGAAACCCTGGCGAGCGATGCAACCTCGGGTGTCTATGCCAACCTCCTCTTCTGGAATGACTACACCACCAAGAGCAACATTGGGCGCGAGCAAGCAAATCGCAGCCGCGACAATGGCTTCGTTGGCGCTCCGGTTGAGATCCAGCGCGTATACAAGGGCCTTGAACTGACAGCTGGCGACGGCAGTCAGCAGGGTGTGGGCAACAATGCCACTTGGAACGCGCTGTACCCCGCCGTAAGCGATCAGGGTATCCAGCCCATGAACATCAACGTTGTGGTGGTTGACCGTGCCGGTAACGCTACGGTACTGACGCGCGGCGTGCAGGTTATTCCCCGGAGCACCAACACCAACACCGGTGGCTTCGGCGGTGGCGTGGGCCTGCCCATTCCCTTCAACATCCCTTCTCTGGGTCTGTCGGACGGCTACCGCTTTGACCGCGCCGCCAACCTGGGCCTCAACTCTGGCCGCTTCATCACGCCAGTCAATACCAACAACACCACCCTTGCTGACGCGGGTAAGCCTCTGATCTTCCCTCTCCCCGGCCAGACCTTGCCGAGCGAAGACGCAGTGTTGTCGTTGGCGGTCAACGGCACGGCCACCAATAACGGCTTTATCGTCACGACCAGTGGTGGTACGAGCACCGGTTATGACAAGCTCAACAGCGTTACTGGGTTCGGCGGTTATGACCGTACCGACTGGGGCAAGGTACTGACCTACCTGAACTCCAAGCCCTCTACCGCGACGATCAATACCTTCCAGCTCGGTGATCCCAGCTTGGTGCGCCAGAACGGTAGTCAGGCTATCGTGTTCGACAGCAATCTGTTCCAGATTCGCGCTGACTCGCGTAACCTGAACGACGGTTTCTTCGCCAACGATAACTCCGCCTCGACCACCCCAGTCACGGTTTTGAATCCTAACAGTATCCCCACTGCGGCCCCTTGGCTCAAGCTGGGTGACCTGAGCACCGCTAATCAGTTCTACAAGGTCAACAGCGATCTGCTGAATAACTTGTTCTGGACGCGCGGTTACGATAGCAGCACCTACAGCTACCTCAACGTTGATGGGATCAATGATCCTACTGATGCGAACCAGGTTCCCCTCAAAGCCGTATATGACGAGATCACCGGTATCGTCACTGATACCGCTGGTGCTTACAACTTCTACGGCGAGAAGACGGGCCGCTAAACCCACTTCAGCTCCGCTCTTTTTCAAAGCCCCCTTCATTGGGGGTTTTTTTGTGCCTTCAGTATGGTCTCGGCGAGCTGAGAGTCTTTGAGTGAGCGTCCGCTATCATGGCACTCATGAATCAACGTCAATTCTTTGGCACCGACGGAGTACGTGCCGTAGCCGGTGAATTTCCCTTAACGCCCTTATGGGTCATGGAGCTTGGCGCGGCGGCAGGCGAGGTGCTGCGTGCCCGCAACCCGCGTGCCAGCGTAGTTATCGGCAAAGACACTCGCCAGAGCGGTGACATGTTGGAAGCCGCCCTTGCCGCTGGACTGACCAGCCGAGGCGTCAATGTGACCCACCTCGGCGTGCTTCCCACTCCGGGCGTGAGCTACCTGACCCGCGAGCTGCAAGCCGACGCGGGCGTGGTCATCAGCGCCTCGCACAACCCGTACCAGGACAACGGCATCAAATTTTTTGGAGCCACCGGGGAAAAGCTCAGCGACGCTCTGGAAGCCCAGATGGAAGCTCAGATGAGCCAGCTTGAAGGCTTATCGCCCGTGACTGGCGTGGAGATGGGCAGTGTCACCAACTACACCGAGGCCGAACGGCTGTATGCCAGCTTTTTGCGCTCGCAAGCGCCGGATTTATCGGGCCTGCGAATCGCCATGGACTGTGCCAACGGCGCAGCGTACCGGATTGCCCCGCGCATTTTTCAAGCGGCGGGCGCGGACGTGTTTGCGGTGTATACCAACCCCGACGGGCGCAACATCAACCACAACTGCGGCAGCACCCACCTGGCCCACCTCAAGCAGTTGGTTCAGAGTGGGGCTTACGATCTGGGCGTGGCCTTTGACGGGGACGCTGACCGTTGTTTGTTCGTGGATTCACGCGGAAATGAGGTTCACGGTGACCACATGCTGCTGCTGGCGGCGCGTGCCAGAGGGGAGCGCAGCGTCGTGACCACCATCATGAGCAATATGGCGCTGGAAGTGATGTTGCAAGAAAGCGGCGTGGCCCTCGAGCGCACCGCCGTGGGCGACCGCTACGTGCATGAGCGGATGCAGGCCAAAGGGCTGCACCTCGGCGGCGAGCAAAGCGGCCATATTCTGTTCCTCGATGTTTCGCCCACCGGAGACGGAGTGCTGAGTGCGCTGCTGACCCTCAAGGCCATGCGGCAGCTCGGCACCACCTTAGACGCCCTTCACGACGAGCTGGTGATGTTTCCTCAGACGCTGCTGAATGTGCGCGTCAAGGACAAGCAGGCCATCAGCCGTGATCCACAGGTGCAAGCCGCTGTGCGGGCCGCTGAAGTGCAGCTTTCGGGCCGGGGCCGAGTCAACTTGCGGCCCAGCGGCACTGAAAGCCTGGTGCGGGTGATGGTGGAAGGCCAAGACGCCGAGGAGATTCATGAATTGGCCCGCCACCTAGTCAGCGTGATCGAGGGGATCGGGGATTGAGCTGAGTCTGCAATCCTCTATTTCGTGTCCGTTTTGAGGTACTCAAACTTCGCCCCCAGCTCCTCCAAGTGCTTGAAGAACTGCGGATAGCTTTTGCGGATGTGGTGCGCTCCGGTAATTCGCAGGGGCTTCTCGGCGCGGAGGCCCAGCAAGGTCAGCAGCATAATCATCCGGTGGTCGCCGTGCCCGTTGACGGTGATGCCGCCCGCCAGCGACGCTGCGCCGCTGATGCTGAGGCTGTTTTCGGTTTCGCTGACACTCAGGCCCAGTTTTTCCAGCTCGCGGCGGGTGTCCGAGATACGGTCGCATTCTTTGAGGCGCAGGGTAAAGACATTTTCCCAAGTGGTGGTGCCGCCCGCAAAAGCGGCAGCGGCGCTCAGAGCCTGTACTGCGTCAGTGAAGCCGTCTCCGTCGCGGGTTACGGCACTCAGGGGTTGTCCGCCGCGCACCGTCAGGGTGTCGCCTGAACGCTCGATATCCGCGCCCATTTCGCGCAGCACGGCCACCGCCTCTTTCTCGCCTTGCAAGTCTTGCTCGCGCAAATTGCTCAGCCGCACTTCGCCAGGCAAAATCGCCGCCGCCACTAAAATCGCTGCCGATCCCGGATAATCGCCTGGCACCATGACCCGCTCGGCGCGGTAAGGCTGGTTGCCCGCGATGCGGATGCGGCTGAGGTCGGGGCTGGCCGACGCCTGAATGCCGTAGGCCGCCAAAGTATCTAGGGTCTGGCGCAGCGGGGCGCGGCTCTTGATGTCGCCGGTCAGTTTCAAGTCTAGGCCGCTGGGCAGCAGGGGAGCCAGAAACATCAGCGCTGAAGCGTACTGGCTGCTGCGCTCGGCACTGACCTCTACCATCCCGCCGCGCACCGGGCCGCTGATGGTGATAGGCAGTTTGCCCGCGTCGCTGCTGACCCCCGCGCCCAAACGGGCCAGGGCTTCGAGCAAATCGCCCTGGGGCCGCTTGCCCAGCGAGTCGGGGTAATCGGTGACAAAGGTGGTGTGGCTGGTCAGCGCTGCCGCGCCCATCAGGAAACGGGCCACTGCGCCCGCGTTGCCGGGGTTGAGGGTCACGCCCGCTTTGGGATGTGCGCCGAAACCGCGAATCACGGCGTCGTCGCCGACGAGTTCTATGCCCGCGCCCCAGTCAGCGAGGCAGCGCAACATGGCGGCAGCGTCCTCACTGGTGGCCACGCCGATGACGCGTACCGGGCCGTTGGTGGTGCTGTCGGTCAGGGCGGCGGCCAACAGGTAGCGGGTGGTGTAATTTTTGCTGGGTTGGGCGCTGAGGGTGCCGCGCAGTTCGGAGGCCGGATGCACCAGCACGTCGAAGGTGTCGGGCATTCCGTCAGCGTGGGCGTGGGGCAGGGGGGCAGTCATGGCTTCAGGGTAGCGTTTGAGCGGCGCAGGGCTGGGCGGCTTGAGCAGACGTTCAAGTGGGCTTTTGCCGCTCCTCTTTGCTGAACATGGCCGCATTGAAGGCCGCCGACTGGCCCCGCGCCACCGATAGGGTTTGCCAGCCCGCGCCGCACAGGGTTTTGGTCAGGAAGATCAGTTGGTAGACGTGGCCGCTGTAATGCGCGACTTGCCGCTGACAGGCTTCCAAGACCGTGTGGGCCTCGCCGCGAATGGTGAGCGGGCGCATCAAGTCGGTGGGGGAGAGGTGGTCGACGGCGTCCAAAAAAGCGGCCCAGCCTGCGTTCCAAAGCGTCCAAAGTTCGGGAGCGCTCAGCGTCCTCTCTTCGAATTCGGCGTCGCGGTTGCGCCCAGCGCTTTCACCGTCTTGCCCTTCGCGGTAGCCGCTGCGGAGCGCTGCCCAGCGCGAGTGCATATTGCCGCTGAGATGCTGCACCAACACGGCGGCAGAATTGCCTTCTTCGACCAAAGCTATGTGCCAGTCATTGTCGCCGAGCTGCCGTAGGGCTCCTTCGCCCAGCGTTTTGAGGCCGCGCATTCGGATACGCAGATCAGTCAGATAGAGTTCGGCGAGTGGCAAGTCGGCGTCGGATTGGCTCACCTGTTCAGTGTAGCGGCCCGTAGTGGCCAGCAGGCAGGTTGCTTTATTCTGCTCCCAACAGAACCTCCCAAGCCCCAGCCGTTAGAATGCCTTCATGCAGATTCGCCTTGACCCCTGGCCAGTGGACACTTTAGACGGCCAACTCACTCTCAAACCCTTTGCCGGGTTGGTGTACGACGCCGAAACGCCGCGCTGGGCCGCTATCAATCAAAAGCCAGTGCCGGAAAGCCTGAAGCGGGTGCTGACCATTGACGGCAAACCGCGCATGGAAGCCCGCTTGTTGGTCGACGACGACGGCAAACTGAGCGTGGCGGGCTTCGGGGCTTACGTGGTGGGTGCGGTGGATTTGTGTCCGCATGGCACGCGCCAAGCCGAGCTGCTGAACGTGGAGGCCAAGCGCATTTTGGCCTACAGCGACGAAGCTGAGGGCCGGATGCCTATTTCCCGTTTCTCGCCGCGCAACCCGCACACGGGCGCATTGGAGTATCAGCCCCACAGCTTCGCCGGTTCTCAACTCGAAGGCCCCAAGAGTGCCGTGCAGCGTTTGATGCTGGCAGGCGAACAAACGCTGGCCGCTCAGCTCGCTTCGGCTTTGCCTTTAGATGAAACCGATGTCAACGCCCTAGCCGATACGCTGGTGCTGCAAGATGGCCCGGTCAGGATCGGCACGGCGGGCAGCGCGGTGGTGGGCTGCGTCAAAACCCTGCACACCGATTACCTCGGCGCTGACCGGATTGGCCTGCTGAGCGAACTCAGACCCGGCGAGCGCACCCCGATTTTGCGCTTCGCAGTGGGTGACAACGGCTTGGCGCAGTCTCAGGGCCGTGAGCAGCGCTTTACCTGGTACGTGCGGCTGTCTGAAGCTCCCTTTTATCAGCACCCGCTGGCCGGAGTGATGCGCTTGGAGATGCACGCGCCCGAAGACACCGACTTCGTGCCCCGCGCCGTGCAAGACATTGCCAACCTGTCGGGGTCGCTGCTATGCCGCCTCGCCAGCCAGCCGCACAAAGACGCCCGCGCTCCGCAAAACTTGATTCCCACTGCCGCGCTTGAGCAGGCGATGGGGCGGGCGATGGGCAGTCTGGACTTGGTGACCCGGCGGATTAGAAGTCACTTGGCGCGGGAATTGGGGGTGGTGGCGTGACCCGCAATCTCTCTCTAGACGGCCCCATTTCCCCCACGCCGCCTGAACGCATCGGCATGGTGCTGGGCACTGAAGACGCTACGCCCACCATTTTCTGGTTCTCGGTGTCGCCGGGCGCGAGTGTGCAGCTCGACGATCTGGTGGTGGTGCAGACCATGAAGCCCAACGGCCAGCCGGTTGACTTTTACGGCCTGGTGGACAATGTCCGCAAGCGGCACGAGGGCGTTACCTTCGAATCGGACGTGGAAGACATCGTGGCCGGAGTGCTGCCCGCCTCGGTAAGTTATGCGGCGCGGGTGCTGGTGACGCGGGTCAGTCCCGAAGACTTCATTCCGCCGCAGCCCGGCGACATCGTGCAGCACGCACGCGGCAAAGCTTTAGAGATGGCCCTCAGCGCCGACAAGATGAAAGAAGCTGCCTTTCCTGCCGGGTTGCTGGCCGATGGTCAAATTCTGCCGCTCAATTTCCGCTTCATCAACGGCGAATCTGGCGGTCACATCAACATTTCCGGCATTTCGGGTGTGGCGACCAAAACCACTTACGCGCTGTTTTTACTGCATTCTATTTTCCGCAGTGGCGTGATGGACAAAGTGGCCCTCAAGAAAAATGGGCGGCAAGCCGGGTCGGCAGGCGGCAAGGCAATTATTTTTAACGTCAAGGGCGAAGATTTGCTGTTTTTGGATAAACCCAATAACGAAGTCGTAGAAAGAGAGACTGAAGCCCGCGCCGCCAAAGGCTTGACTGCCGACCGCTACAGCTTGTTGGGCTTGCCGATGTCACCCTTCCGCGACGTGCAGTTTCTGGCCCCACCGCGTGCCGGTGCGGTCGGCGCGGCCATCGTCCCGCACGTGGATCAACGCGCCGAGGGAGTCACGCCGTTCGTCTTTACTCTGCGCGAGTTTTGCCAGCGCCGGATGCTGCCCTACGTGTTTTCCGACGCCGGAAGCAGCCTCAATCTGGGCTTTGTCATCGGTAATATCGAGGAAAAATTGGCCCGACTGTCGGCTGACAGTACAGGTGCGGCTCTGCTGGTTTCCGATTGGGACCCGGCGCAGTCTGAGGAGATTCCCGACGATATTCAGTTTGACGCGCTGGGCAAAGTCAGCCTCCAAACTTTCGGGCAGCTCATTTCCTACCTCGAATACAAACTGATCGATCAAAATGACGGCGAGGGCGATCCCAAGTGGGTACTCAAGCAGTCGCCGGGTACGCTGCGTGCTTTTATCCGGCGGCTGCGCGGCGTGCAAAAGCACCTGACGCCTTTGGTGCGCGGCGACCTGACCCCCCAGCAAGCCGAGAAGTTTCGACCCAACCTGATCAGCGGCGGTTATCAGCTGAGCGTGGTGGACATTCACAACCTTTCCGGCCCGGCCCAGATGTTCGTGGTGGGCGTGATGCTGCGCGACCTCTTTGAATACAAGGAAAAAAACGGCCGCCAGGACACGGTGTTTGTGGTGCTGGACGAACTCAACAAGTACGCCCCCCGCGACGATTCCAGCCCGATTAAAGACGTCCTGCTAGACATTGCCGAGCGTGGCCGCAGCCTCGGCATCATCCTTATCGGCGCTCAGCAAACCGCCAGTGAAGTGGAGCGGCGCATCGTGTCCAACGCCGCCATCCGGGTGGTGGGCCGCCTAGACTTGGCCGAGGCCGAGCGGCCCGAGTACCGCTTCCTGCCGCAGAGCTTTCGCGCCCGCGCCGGCATCTTGCAGCCCGGCACCATGCTGGTGTCTCAGCCGGATATTCCCAACCCGGTGCTGATCAATTACCCGTTTCCGGCGTGGGCCACCCGCAGCGACGAGGTCGACGAGCATGCGGGCAGGGAAGTGGCTGAAGTCGGCGCGGACTGGCTGGACTGAGGCCGAACGGGTGCTCGTCGCCGACGCTCAAAACCTCATCCGCCAAGCCGTGCAGACAGGCGAAGCGTGCGCCGATCTCAGTGCAGGCGGTGGCACCTTCGCGGCAGCACTCTCGGTTTTACTGGGGCCAAGCAGTGCGGTGCTGTCGATAAACAACGATGCCCGCGCCCTGAGTCAAATTTCAGCTGTTGTAGGCGGCGCACCCATTCAAACCCTGACAGCCAATTTCACCGCTCTGCCGCCCCTGCCCCCGCAAGACGGCCTGCTGCTCGCCCAAAGCCCAAGGCACCACGCTGGAGCGCTTGCGCGGGCTGCTGCACCCTAACGGCAAGGTGTTGATAGTGGAATACGACTTGGAGCGCGGTTCGGTGTGGGTGCCGCATCCACTTTCACTTGCCAAATTGCAAATCCTCTGCGCCGAACTCGGCTGGCCTGCGCCGCAGAAGTTGGCCGAGCACCCCCCACGGTACCAGCGAGGGATGATTTCCTCGGCTTTGATTGCATGGGTTGAGAGCTGAGTTTGCCTTTCTTTAACAGCTCTTTGACGAGCGTTTGACGCCCCAACGGATTCAATGGTGGACGAGGCAGGCGCACCTCCACCATGCGCCCCGCTTCGGAGGTGCGCTATGAGCCGAATCCTGATCCTGATCGCTGCTGTGACCCTTTCACTGACCAGCAGCGCCGACGCCTCTTACTTGTACTGGACGTCTACCTCAACCAAGGCCGAACGTATTAGCACTTGCCTGCGTTTTGCTAAAGACGGTTTCTCCGATCTGGGCTACAAGGGCATTCGGTTCACGCCGGGCGTGGAAGTGTCGGGCAGCAAGTCGGGAGTATACGTGGCCGTGACGTGTATCGGCACTCAGCCCCGCGCGACAGCGGTGGTGATGGGAATGGGCGGCGACGGCAAGCTGGTCAACAAACTGCAAGCAGAACTGGCCCAACGGATATCCCTATATTTTTGCTTTACTGGCAACTGTGACTGAGTGGGAGTAATTTAACGCCGCGGCTGCCATTTACCCTGCCTCTTCCCCGCTAGACTGCGCTTCGTATGCCCACCTTGCCCGAACTGCGCGACAAACTCCGGCGGCCCTTAGAGTTGGAGCGCTTACGCGGCTTTGAGAACAAAGCGGTAGCGGGCGGCCTGGAAAAACTGATGGACGGCCCGTTGGCTGGCCCCTTTCCTAAAGTGCGCGAGGCGCTGCGCGGTTACGACAACCTGAGCCTCGCCGAGCGTGAGGAGGCTATAGAAGCGGCCCTGAACTTACTTCAAGGCGGCCCACCCAGACCGTCCAGCCTGCCCAAAGTGGCCCGCCAGGACCCTCAACTGCCCGCCGCGCCTGCGGGAAGTCGGCTTGGCCCCAGTGCACCGCTGGCCCAGCTCGATTGGGGACACGGCGGCCTCAAGAAGCTGAGTGCTCTGGGCCTGCAAACGCTGCGCGACGTGCTGCACAATTACCCGCGCCGTCACGAAGACCGCCGCGCTCTGCCCTCGCTGGCCGAAATCGAGGACGGCCAGAAAGCCACAGTGTCGGGCGTGCTCATCTCCAAAACCCGCACCAGCCCCCGCCCCGGCATGCAAATCTTGAACGCGGTGCTGCAGACCTCTAGCGGCGAGCGCATCAAAGCGACCTGGTTTAATCAGCCGTGGGTCGAAAAGAACCTGCGCGAGGGAGCCAAGCTGATTCTGACCGGGCGGGTCAAGCGCTTCGGCAAGTCGGCGCAACTCGGCGTGGAATACATGGAGACGCTGGACAGTTCTTCCGGCAACTCAGCTTCCGGCAGCATCAGCATTGGCCGCATCGTGGGCGTCTACGACGGCAAAGACGGGATCAGCCAAGACTTTTTACGCAAGTCGGCGCAAATGGCGCTCAGCCGCAGCGACGACGGTGATTATTTGCCGGGCCACTGGCGCAAGCAGTGCAACCTGACTGACCTCACCGACGCCCTGCAAGGTATCCATTTCCCGAGCGACGAGGCCCACCTCTCGCGGGCCGATTACCGTCTGCGTTTTGACGAATACCTGTTTTTGGAACTCCGAATGCTGCTGCAAGGCGAAGACGCGGTGCTGCTGGGCAAGCGCTTTACCGCCACCGACCGCGATATGCAGGACTTTGAAGCGGGCCTGCCGTTCCAGTTCACCGGAGCGCAGCGGCGAGTCCTCTACGAAATTGCCGACGATATGCGCAGCGAGCAGCAGATGGCCCGCTTGGTGCAGGGTGATGTGGGCAGCGGCAAAACGGCGGTGGCCGCCTGCGCCCTGTATTTGGCCTTCAAGGACGGCTACCAGGGCGCACTGATGGCCCCCACCGAGATTCTGGCGCGGCAGCACTACGTCAACATGCAGGCGTATCTCGCGCCGCTGGGCGTGCGGGTGGGCCTGCTGATCGGAGCGCTGACTCCCAAGCAAAAAGCCGAGATGCAGGCCACCATTGCCAATGGTCTGGTGGACATCGTGGTGGGCACTCAGGCGCTGATTCAGGAAAACGTGACCTGGGCCAATCTGGGCCTCGCTGTGGTGGACGAGGAACACCGCTTCGGCGTAGCCCAGCGCCGCAAGTTGCTGGCGGGCCGCCCCGACGTGCTGGTGATGTCGGCCACCCCGATTCCGCGCAGCTTGGCGCTGACCGCTTACGGCGACTTGGAGCTGAGCATCATCGATGAGCTGCCGCCGGGCCGCACTCCCGTCGAAACCAAACTCCTACAAGACACCCACCGCACGCAGGCTTACGGCTTCGTGATGACCCAGCTCCGTGAGGGTAGACAGGCTTTCGTGGTCACGGCACTCATTGAAGAAAACGAAAACCTGGAGCTGCTGGCCGCCACCCAACTTGCTGACGACCTACGGGTGATCTTGCCGGAAGCCCGAATTGACCTGCTTCACGGCAAAATGCCCGCTGCTGAAAAGGACGCCATCATGGAGCGCTTCCGGGCGCAGGCGTTTGACATTCTGGTGTCCACCACCGTGATTGAAGTCGGCGTGGACGTGCCCAACGCCTCGGTCATGGTCATCGAAAATGCCGAGCGCTTCGGGCTGTCACAGCTTCATCAGCTTCGCGGGCGCGTCGGGCGGGGCAGTGCCAAGAGTTACTGCCTGCTGGTGGCGGGCGAATATTCCCAAAAAACCCGCAAGCGCCTCAAGATCATCGAGGGCAGCACCGACGGCTTCGTGATCGCTGAAGCGGATTTAAAGCTGCGTGGCCCCGGCGAAATTCGTGGTACCCGGCAGAGTGGCATTCCCGATCTTAAGCTGGGCGACTTAGCGAGCGACGTAGAAATCATCGAGCGGGCGCGTGAACTGGCCAAACACATTCTCAGCCACGATCCGGCGCTCAAGCACCCGCGCCTGAGCGGGCTGCGCGAGGAGCTGCAGGCCCGCAGCAATCAGGTGGCCTACCGCGAGGTCATTTGAGTTGGTTGCTCACTTTCATTGAGGTTGCGTGAGCACTGGCTCCGCTGTCCTTCATCAGGCCGTGACGCGGCTGTGACGTTTTGTTAATACACTGTTCTCAACAGCGCAGAAGTGTGGGCCGAGTGAAGTCTGCCGCGCAGTGGGAGCCGTGTTCAGCCGAGAGGTTGGACGCGGCTCCTCCTTTTTGGTTTGAGAATTTCGCGGCGCGTGTGTGAACGGCGAAGGTTTGCGGGGTGCTCAGGCCGTACCATAAGCGACATGACTTCTTCTCAAGTGCAGCCAACTTCATCCAAACCCATGCACGGCAAAACGGTGCTAATCACTGGCGCGACCAACGGTGTGGGCAAAGCGACAGCCGCCGACCTGATTCAGCAGGGCGCTGAAGTGTGGATCGTGGGGCGCGACGCCCAGAAAACTGCCGCCGTGGCGCAGGAAATCGGCGCGGCGGGGCACTTGCTGGCCGATCTGAGCCTTCGCCCCGAAGCCGCCCGGATGGCCCGTGAATTTACCGAGCGGGTGGGCAAGCTGGACGTGCTGATCAACAATGCCGGTGCGATTTATGACCGCAGGCAAGAAAGCAAAGAAGGCATCGAGATGACGTGGGCCTTAAACCACCTCGCTTACTTCATCGTCACGCGTGAGCTGCTGCCGCTGCTGCGGGCTAGTCGGGGGCGCATTGTCAACGTCTCCAGCTCGGCGCACGCGGGCGGCAAAATCCGCTGGCAAGACCCTGAATTCAAAACTGGATACAGCGCTTGGGGAGCCTACAACCAAAGCAAGTTGGCCAATGTACTGTTTACCCGCGAGCTGGCTTACCGCGAGCGTGAATCTGGCGTCACCGTCAACGCTCTGCACCCCGGCTTCGTGGCGTCGGGATTTGGCCGCAACAATTCCGGTATGGGCAAACTGCTCAACATGACCTCGGCGCTGGCCATCAACGATGAACAGGGCGCACAGACCAGTATTTATCTGGCCTCCAGCCCTGACGTGGCCGGCAAATCGGGCTTGTATTTCAACAAAAGCCAAATCGCTCAGCCCGCTGCTCAGGCGCTCGACGACGCGGCAGGAAAACGGCTGTGGGCCTTGTCGGAGAGCTATTTGTAAAGCCAGTTTGGCCTGTAAGCAAAGAAGAACGGAAGAACTGGGGCAATCCCCGCTTCTTCCGTTCTTCTTTTCATCTTGGTTTTATTGCGTGTTGTCGATCACCACGGTAAAGCTCTTGCTGGCCTTGCCGCCCGCCGGAACGTCTACCCGCAGCTCGGCAACGCTCTGATTGGCCTTGGTCACGCCGTCGATGACGACTTTGCGCCCGCCGATTTGCTCGCTGATTTCGGCGCGGACTTGGCGGTTTTTGCTGCTCTCGAAGGTGTAGGTGACTTTATAGGTGCCGCCGTTTTTGGTGCTGCTGACGGTCTGCACGCTGCGGGTGTAGCGGACATCCGGGTCGCGGCCCAGACTGAACTCCACATTCTCACCTTTGGCCGTTTCGTCGAGGCTGGTTTGGCCCGAGATGCGCCCGTCTTCGCGCACGGTCAGTTGGCCGCCCGGCAAGTTCTGGTCGGCCTTGAAGCGGTACGAACGGTTGAGCGTGCCGGCGCTTTTCTGGGTGTCGAAGTACATGCTCAAGCTGGCGTAGCGCTCAAAGGTGCTCAGTTTGGGCGCTAAGAACGGCAAGGTGTAGGTGCTGTTGGCCGGCAAAGTGAAGGCCGAGTCCAGGCCGTAGCGGTAAAGGCCATTGACGGTGCCGAGCGCTCCGACTTTGGGCGCGGGCATAGGCGCGGATGCGCCGGCCATATCCGCCACCCGCGATTCGTACATGACTGGCCGGGCGTCCTGAACGTCCACTTGCCCTGCCAGCAGCTCGGTGGCGGTCACGTTGTAAACCTGGTCGGCGTTGTTGCGAATGTCGGCCAGAGCCGAGAGCGAAGCGCTGCTGCCCGACGTTTTGAGGGTGTAGCGCGGCGTCCAGCTCAGGGCGCGGGTCAGGTAGCTGAGCGTCCCCTTGCCGGTCTGGGTCAGGGTATAGACCAAGCTCTGGCGCGGCTGCTGGGCGTTCAGCGGCGGCAGTGTGGGAAAGCTGAGCTGGCTGTAGGCCACGTTGCGGTACTGGCCGCTGGCGTCTTTGATCAGCAAATCGGCGGCGCGAACCAGGGTCACGGTCTGGGTTTTGTCTGGGCCAGCAAAATTCGCTTCGCGCAGGGTCACAGTCTTGCCTTCCAAGCTCGTCAGCCAGCTCACGCCGCGCATCTGCACCGCTTGGGTGTAGGGCAGGCCCTCCAAGTCGAGCGTGCCGGGAATCAGGTTGCTCCAAGCGCTGTCGGGCAAGTCGACTTGAAAGGCCGTGGCGCTGGCCGTGACTGGCGTGCGAACTTCGCCGAAGTTTTGGTAAATTCGCAGGTCGGTGGCATGGGCGCTGCTCAGCGCGAGAGCGCCTATGACAGTTACGGCTTTGCTGATCGTATTCATAGCTTGTACTTTGCGATACTTTTCCTGATGAGGCGTGAGAAGAGCTGACGGGCAAGCCACAAAAAAGGGCTGAGCGCTTTTTTCTCGCTCAGCCTCTGCTGTTTTGACTTGACGTTCCCTGTGCTGTTTGAAAGGGTCTTACAGCACGTCGTCCCGAATACAGGCTTTGAAGTGACCCGGCGAGACTTCGCGCAGCTCCGGGATCACGTTGGCGCACTCGGCAATGGCGTAGCGGCAACGGGTACGGAAGACGCAGCCGCTCGGCGGGTTGATCGGGCTGGGAATGTCGCCTTCCAAGATGATGCGCTGGCGCTTGATGGTCGGATCCGGCACCGGAGCGGCGGAGAGCAGCGCCTCGGTGTAGGGGTGCTTGGGGTTGCGGTTGAGTTCGCGGCTGGTGGCAATCTCCATGATCCGGCCCAGATACATCACGATAATCCGGTCACAGATGTATTCCACGACAGCCAAATCGTGGGCGATGAACAGAACGGTCAGGCCCAGCTCTTCCTGAAGGTCCTGCATCAGATTGACGACCTGCGCCTGAATCGACACGTCGAGCGCCGACACCGGCTCGTCGGCCACGATGAAGCTGGGATCAACCGCCAGAGCGCGGGCAATGCCGATGCGCTGGCGCTGGCCGCCGGAAAACTCGTGCGGGTAGCGGCGCATGTGCTCGGGCCGCAGCCCCACTTTTTGCAGCAAGCTGGAAATTCGGTCGGCGCGGGCCGATCCTTGATGCAGCTTGTGAATATCCAGCGCCTCGCCGATGATGTCGCTGACGGTCATGCGCGGGTTGAGACTGGCAAACGGATCTTGGAAGATGATCTGCATCTGGCGGCGGTAATCGCGCATCTCGGATTTGCCGAGCTTGGTGATGTCGGTGCCGTTGAAGATGACCTGTCCGCCGGTCGGCTCGA
Source organism: Deinococcus detaillensis (assembly GCF_007280555.1). Taxonomy (NCBI): domain Bacteria; kingdom Thermotogati; phylum Deinococcota; class Deinococci; order Deinococcales; family Deinococcaceae; genus Deinococcus; species Deinococcus detaillensis. The sequence continues at coordinate 50,366 of NZ_VKDB01000013.1, forward strand.
TGAGGCGCAAGATGGCGCGCCCGGCCGTGGTCTTGCCGGACCCCGACTCGCCGACGAGGCCCACCACTTCGCCTTTGGCGAGCTGAAACGACACGTCGTTGACGGCCTTGACGTTGGCAACCACCCGCGAGAGCAGCCCGCCGCGAATGGGGAAGTATTTCTCCAGGTTCTGCACGCTCAAGAGCGGTGCGGCGGCAGCACCGACAACGGCTCCGGGGATGCTAGCGGGTTTATTTAAGTTAGCGGTCACAGCATGCCTCCGGTGCGGGTCGCCGTACCGTCGGCGCTGATGTCCATCGTTTGGGCCTGTCCGGTGGTGATCAAGGAATCAAATTCTTTCCAGCGGATGCAGCGCGACATGTGGCCGCCGCCCGTGTCTTCTAGAGCAGGCACGGCTTTGCTGCAATCGGGAATGGCAAACTTGCACCTCGGCTCGAAAGCGCAGCCGGGCGGCAAGTTCAGCGGATTGGGCACGTTACCGGGAATGGCCTCCAACCGCTCTTTTTTCTGGCCTGCGGCGGGGTGGTACTCGGCTTCGTGATCCACGCGGGGAATCGAGTTGAGCAGCCCCATGGTGTAGGGGTGGCGCGGCGCGTGGAAAATGTCGTTGACATCGGCTTCTTCGACCACGCGCCCGCCGTACATCACCACCACGCGGTCCGCCATTTCCGCCACCACGCCGAGGTTGTGGGTGATAAAGAGGATGCTCATACCGATTTCTTTTTGCAGCTTGCGCATCAAATCCAGAATCTGAGCCTGAATCGTCACGTCGAGGGCGGTGGTCGGCTCATCGGCAATCAGCAGCGCCGGATTGCACGACAGCGCCATGGCGATCATGACGCGCTGCCTCATCCCGCCGGACATCTGGTGGGGGTACTCATTGACCCGCTTTTCAGGGGCCGGAATGCCGACAAGGCGCAGCATGTCAGTGGCCACCAGCATGGCTTCCTTGCGGTTCTTGTTTTGGTGCAGGCTGACGGCTTCAGCAATCTGGTCGCCCACCGTGTAGACCGGGTTGAGCGAGGTCATCGGTTCTTGAAAGATCATCGAGATGTCGTTGCCGCGAATCTTGCGCATCTCGGCTTCGCTCATGTTGGCAATGTCAGTGGTGCGGCCATCCTTGCCGGTAAACAGCATCTCGCCCTCGACGATCTTGCCGGGCGGCACAGGAATAAGGCGCATGACACTCAGGCTCGTCACACTTTTGCCGGAGCCGGACTCGCCGACGACGGCCAGCGTCTCGCCTTTAGCGATATGAAAAGTCACGCCGTCGACCGATTTGACCACGCCGTCGTCGGTAAAAAAGTACGTCTTGAGGTTTGTTACCGAAAGCAGTGTGTCGGCGTGTTTGTGGGACGCGGAGGTGTTTTTGGTCAGGGTCATGCAGGCTCCTTGGCAAGGAAGGGAAAAGGCCGTAAACCGAACAACAGCTGGCGTCAAATTTCTTGGATTTCCTCGGCTACAAGGAGAAAGAGGTGGAAGGCATCATAGCGCTAAATGGCGAGACTCCGTAACATCGGCGGCAATCTACGCCTTACTGGCGCTTGCGGGGATCTAGGGCGTCGCGCAGGCCATCACCGAGCAGTTGGAAGCACATCACTGTCGCCACGATGAAATAGCCGGGAATAAGCACCCAGGGCCGCTGGGTAATCGACGCGAAGCCGCCTTCCTGGGCCTGACTGAGTAGGCTGCCCCAAGACGCATATGGCTCTACTGCGCCGATGCCTAAGAAGCTAAGGCCAGATTCCAGCAGGATGTAACCGGGAATCGCCAGACTCAAGCTGATAATCAGGTAACTGGTCATGGACGGCAGCATATGGCGGAACATGATCCGGCCATTCGATGAACCCAATGCCGTCGCCGCCGAGACATAATCCTGCTCCCGGACGCTGAGCAGTTGACCACGCACCACGCGGGCCAGGCCCCCCCAACTGATGAATGCCAGAATTCCTAAAATGACGTAAAGGACCAAGATAGGATTGAGGTCTGATGGAAAAATGGAGCGCAGCAAGATCACCAGAAAAAGGTAAGGAATAGAAGCGATGACCTCAATCAAGCGCTGAATCAAGTTATCGACCACGCCGCCGAAATAAGCGGAAATAGCCCCCATTGCCATGCCGATCACGGTAGCGATCAAAACGGCGAGGACGCCAATCGTTAAAGAGACTTGCGAGGCGTAGAGCGTCCTGGAAAGCAGATCGCGGCCCAGTGCGTCGCCGCCAAATAAATACACTTTGCAAACCGGATTGCCAGTGCCAAAAAGGTGCAAATTGGACGGTATGAAGCCCAAGATCTTGTAAGTTTCGCCCCGCACCCCAAAATAAATGGGGCATTTTTCTTTGGTCGCTTTATACTCATTGACAAAGGTGTTCATGTTGAGCTGCTGGGTGTAGTTGTTAACGTATGGCCGGGAGAGGCCGCCGTTTGAAGTGAAATGAATGGGCGTGGGCGGATGAAATGGCGTCAGATTGGTGGTGCTGTAATTTGACAGACCGTCGGGAGCCAAAAAACCACCGAACAAGGCCATCAGATACAGCAAGATCAGCACGACGCCGCCGAATTTGGCGGTGGCGTTTTTTCTGAACTGCTCCTTAGCAATGGCAAATTGACCCTGATTCTTGTTGATCGCCTTGGTGGGCGTGGCGGCGGTGGTCATCGCTGGCTCCCTGAAGTGATTGAAAAAACGTGTGTCATTTCTTAAAACCCGCCCTCACGAATAGCGAATGCGCGGATCGACCACGCTGAGTAAGATGTCGCTGACGGCGTTGCCGATGATCAGCAGGGCCACTGTCAAAATATTAAACCCGGCAATCAGATAAAGATCGCGGGCATTGATCGAGTCGAGCAGCATCGGTGTGATGCCGGGATAAGCGAACACCACTTCGACGAATCCTGCGCCGCTGATCAGTGCAGGCAGCTGGCCGCCGAGTCCGGCCACGAACGGGATAATGGCGTTGCGGAGCGTGTGCTTGTAAATCACTATGAACTCGCTCGCGCCTTTAGAACGGGCCGTTCTGACAAAATCGGCCCGCAGGTATTCGAGCATCTGTCCGCGCAGGATGCGGGTAAAACCTGCTACGTCGCCCACCGCAACCACCAGAGCGGGCAAGAGAATATGTTTGAAGATGTCCCAGAACCGCCCGAACGCGCCGAGCGTGCTGTAGTTGTCGCTGGTCATGCCGCCGGTAGGAATAGCCCAGCCGGTGGCAAAGCGAAGCTGCACGATGCCGTAAAGCACGATCAGTGCCAGAAAAAAGCTGGGGAAGCCCAGCAAGAAATACATCACGCCGCTGCTGATTTTGTCGCCCAGGGTGTACTGCTTGACCGCTCCGTAAACGCCCAGCGGAATAGCGATGGCGTAAAAGAGCACCAAATACAGCGCCACCAAGTACAGCGAGTTGAGAATACGCGGCCAAGCGATGGCCAGCACCGGCTGCTGGTACTGAAAGGAAAGTCCCAGATCGCCCTGCACCACATTTTTGATCCAAGTGAAGTACTGAATGATAGGCGGCTGATCTAGGCCAAAGCTCCGTCTCAGATTTTCAAGCTGCTGGGGTGAGATGGCCGGATTGAGCCGGGCAGGCGTCAAGAAATCGCCGGGAGCGAGCTGAATGACAAAGAAAATCAGCATACTGGCCAAAATCAAAGTGGGAATGGAGTTGAGAAAGCGGCGAAGCAGGAAAACTAACAATGGCGGCTCCTTCTTACTTTAGGGTGCGGTTCGATATGCAGTGGGGGCTATTCGCGGATGCGAACGGCCCCCGGAGGTCACAGCTCGTTACGGATTACTTGATGTAGGTGGTGACAAACACACCAGGGCGTGTGCCGTAGTAAGCATCCCACAGGTTGCGCTTGTACTCACCGCCCAGGCGGCTGGTGTAACTGACGTGGTAGTTGGTGCCGACCAAGTAGATCACCGGCTGCAACTGGCCTTCGACCTTAGAGAGCTGCTGGCCGATCTTCTGGCGGGCTGCCACGTCCAAGGTCTGGTCGCCTTGGTAGTACAGCTTGGTCATCAAGGTTTCCTGCGGCGTCAGGCAAGCTCCGTTGGCAGGGGCATTGTACGAGTGGAGGTTGGTGCCGCAGGGCACGACATTTGTACCGTAGGGCCAGATGTTGGTGCCGCCAGACAGACCCAGCAAGATGGCGTCGAAGGGGCGGTTGGCACCTTTGGAGGTGAGCTGATCAACCAAGTTGTTAAAATCAATCGGCGTGAAGTTGACCTTGACGCCCACCTTCTTGGCTTCGTCGCGGAAGATACTGCCGAGCTGCTCGCGCACTGTGTTACCGGAGTTGGTGGCGAGGGTAAACGACAGTTCCTTGCCGCTGGCGTCCACCAAGTAGCCGGCCGCGTTCTTCTTCTTGAAGCCGATGTCCGAGAGCAGCTTGCTGGCCGCCGCCAGATTGTACTCGAACTTGGGCGTATCGGCGAATTGGTAATTCTTGAACACCGGATAGGTGCTGGTATACACCGGGGTACCGAGGCCGCCCAGCGCCAGTTGAATCATGCCCTCACGGTTGGCGATGTGGCTCATGGCCTGCCTGAACTTGGCTTCGCGGAAAATTTTTTGCTTGAAGAGATCATCCGACTTGTTCCAGTTAAAGACAATCCAAGAACTGGTCGAGTTGGGGCCGACATTGGGAACCAGTACTGACTTGAGGTTGCCGCCGTCAATGGCCTTCTTGATCTGCGCGAGGTCGTCGGCTTTGGTGGGAGCGTAGACGTCGGTCTGTCCCGACAGGTAAGCCGCCAGATCGGCATTCAAGTCCTTGACGATGCGGATGCTGTACGTATCGAGATACGGAAGGGGCTTCCCGGCGCTGTCGTGAACCCACTGGCCATAGTAAGTATTTTTCTTCAGCACGACCCGCTGGCCCGGCTGATAGCTGGTGATGATCCAGGCCCCCGGCGCAACAATCGTCTTGGGATCGGCGCTGATGCCCCACATCGCCTTGATGCCTTCCGCGCCGCTCTTGGCGTAGACCGGCCCAAACACGTGGTCGGGCCAGGGCGCGTAGCTCATGATCGAGTAAGCGCTGGCGCTCACCGCTGGGAAATCAAACTGCAAGGTGGTGGCGTCGATCTTCTTGACGGTGATCGGCTTTTCGTTGAGGAAAAAGCTGTCGCGGGCGTTGCTGCCCACTTTGTCGTCAACGTCGATCTTGTAAGTCGTTACCCAGTCGTCGGCAGTGATTGCCTGACCGTCGCTGAATTTCATGTCGGGCCGTATCTTGACTGTAAAGCGCTTGCCACCGTTGCTGACCGTCGGCATGGCGGCGGCCATAAACGGAATGAATTCGCCGCTGGTGGGGTCTTGCTGAAAGAGGCCCGCAGTCAAATCGCCCATAAGTTGAGGCAGGCTGTTCGCTTCAGCGGAAGTAAACGGATTGAGCGTTTTGTAATCGCTGAGGGTGGTACCCCTCACCTCGCCGCCCGACTTAGCCTGTGAGACCGGGTCAGCGAACCAGGCAGCAGGGTAGACAAACGGAGCAGCGCTGGCGGCACCTAAGGTGAGTGCGGCAAACATCAGAAATTTCTTCATTGGAGTTCTCCTTGGGAAAGTGAGGTCGGGGCCGAGTGCTCCGTGGTTGGTTGGCCTTGCCGCAAGCACGCGTTGTGAATGTCAAGACCGGGAACGCGGGCTGACAAAGGCAAGGAACGGTAGCGCCCGTACTATAGGCGCGAATTTTGACTCAGGTCAAGCAAATGGCTTATAAGCGCTAAGCAAAATGACTTATGTAAAGTCATGCAGCATACAAAGCTAACAAACGAAACATCCAGCCCCCTTGCGGAAACCGGATGTAAAGTTTGGGTGAATTGTAGCTCAGTGCGACAAGATGGAGATCAAGAGCGCCAGCAGCATGAAAAAGCCGCCCAAGATGCTGGTAATGCGGATCAAACCACCTTCTACACCGCGTCCGCCGAACAAATCGCCGCCCGAGGCGAGACTGGCCGACAAACCGGCTTGCTTGGGCACTTGCAGCAGCACAAAGAAAACGAGGCCAATGCAGATCAGCGCGAACAGGGCAATAAAAATGGAGAGCAGTGCGGTCATTTGGTTCCTTGGGATAAAACTGATTTCAGAGAATTCTCAAACCTGTTGGTGCCGGAGATGGGAGTCGAACCCACACGGTTTCCCGCTTGATTTTGAGTCAAGTGCGTCTGCCATTCCGCCACTCCGGCGACTCTTTGCCTACCTGAGAGCGTCTCAGCAAGGCAAGCGTGATGCTAGCAGTGCAGCGGCCAAAAATCAACTGCTGAGGGGGGTTGGCGGCCCAGGCGTTAGAAGTAAACTGGGCGGCGTGAATCATTTGATGATTTCTAAAACGGCCTTCGCGCTGAGCGTCTTCGCCGCACTGGGTCTGGCAACGGCCAAATGCGACACGGCTCCGGGCAAACTGTTGGGCGGCTTGATGCCCCTTCCGACTTATCTCAGCGCCGAGTGCGGCGCAGATTACGCGGCCATGCGCCAGCAGCAAGTCAAGCTGGCCGAAGGCATGGGCACCATCAGCACCTATGAGCTGTACTGGGTGGCCGAAAAAAACCTCAAGACCTTAGAAAAAGACATCAAAGCTGGTCTCAAGGCCAAAGGCTACCTTGACGATATGCAGCCTTTCAGACTCGCGCCCCTATTCGGTAAGCAGCGGGCTGACGCGACGTTCAGCAAAGGTCAAATCACTTGGAGGGTGATGATCAGCGCTGCCGACGACTCCAACGCGGGCTTCACCGGCAAAGCCAAGCAGCCGTATTTCCTGATTGCCTTCAAGCTCAAATAGGGTTGGCCGCTTTATTCGGAGAGCGTGTCGGGCTTGGCTCCAATGCGGGCACCGATATCGCGCCGCAGCTGAGCGCCCTCAAAGGCAGCCGCCTCAGCCAAGCGGTAGGCTTTTCCCAGCGCGGCATTCAGCGTCGGCGCACAGGCCTGGGCAGCCAGCACCCGCCCCCCGCTGCTGACGAGCTGCCCACCCCGCATAGCTGTACCCGCCTGAAAGAGGTGCTCGCCTTCAGAGGGAGTGGGCAAGCTCAGCGCGATTCCTTTTTCCGGCTCGCCAGGGTAGTTCGGCGCGGCCAGGATGATCACGGCGCTGGCGTCTGAGCTAAAGGTGACCTGCTCGGCGCTCAGCTCGCCCCGCGTGCAGGCCAGCGCGATCTGGGCGAGGTCGCCGCGCAGCAGCGGCAAAACGGCCTCGGCTTCGGGGTCGCCAAAGCGGGCATTAAATTCGACCACCTTGGGGCCGCTCTCGGTCAGCATCAGGCCCGCGTACAGCACGCCGATGTAAGGCCGTCCTTCCTTTGCCATGCCCAGCAGCGCCGCGTCCAGAATTTCGCTTTGCACGCGGCTGAGATCCGCTTCCGAGATGGGAAACGGGCAGATCACGCCCATACCGCCGGTCATCGGGCCGAGATCATTTTCAAAGATGGTTTTGTGGTCTTGCGAGGGCGGCATCATCACCGCCCGCACGCCGTCGCAAAAAGCCAGCACCGTGACTTCTTGGCCGGTCATAAATTTTTCGATGACCGCCTGCGCGTCCGGCACTTCAAAAATAGACATCAGCGCGGCTTGGGCTTCGGCGTGGCTGCGGGCAACCGTGACGCCTTTGCCTGCCCGCAAGCCCGCGTCTTTGATGACGGTGGGCAGCGGCTGGGCGGCGGCGTACTCCAGCGCCTGCGGCAACTCGGCAAAACTGCGGTGCTGGGCGGTGGGAATGCTGTGGCGCAGCATAAAGGCCTTGCTCCACGCTTTGTCGCCTTCCAGCTTGGCGGCGGCCTGGGTGGGGCCAAAAGCTGCGATTCCAGCAGCTTGCAGCGCGTCTATTACGCCAGCGGCCAGCGGCGCTTCGGGGCCGACGATCACCAAGTCCACCTGTTCTTGCTGCGCGAGGGCGCTGACAGCTTCCGGCGTCGGCTCACCCGCTACGCAGCGGGCCAGCGCCGCGACGCCCGGATTGCCCGGCATACACAGTACGCTGCTGACGCTGGGTGCGCGGCAAAGCGCTTCCACGATGGCGTGTTCGCGCCCGCCGCTGCCGATGACGAGCACTTTCACGCCTGGTCTTCCATCGGCCGTTTCGCCCGCTTCTGGAAGTACCGCGCCAGGCCCTGCACACCCATCCAAGGCGGGCAGACCAAAATGAACTTTTCGGTGAGGCCCGGGATCTCGGCGCTCAGATTGGTGTGCAGCTCGGCGGTAAAGGCCCGCGTGATGCTCTCCAGGTCTTCGCCTGCCGCGAGGCGCTGACCCACCCGCGCGGCGTCGGTGTGGATGCTGGCCAGCAGTCCGTCCCAGTGCGCGGCGGTGTGGACATAGCTGCCGAAGTGCGTCAGGTGAATCCGGCGGGCGGGCAAGTTACGCAGCAGGGCGACGCTCGCGGCCCAGGCTTCCAGATCAATGTCCGGCGGCGGCGTGGGCGGGCGCGGCGTCTGGGCAATGGCAATGCGGATACCGCCCACGTCACCCACATACAAATCGTCCTCGGCGTGGTAAGCCAAGTGGTGAACGGCGTGCCCCGGCGTGTAATGCACCTTTACGCCTTGCGGCAAGCCGCTGAACGCTAAGGTTTCGCCACCCCTCAAAATCACCAAGCGTCCCTCGGGAACCGGCAGCATGTCGCCCCACAGCGTTTCCATCTGATCGCCGTAAATTTGGGTGGCGCTGGCCAGCAAGCGCTCCGGGCGGCTGAGGTGGCCCGCGCCGCGCTCATGGACATACACTTTGGCGTCAGGCAGGCGCTGTGCCAAGTGGCCCGCCGCGCCCGCGTGGTCAAAGTGGATGTGGGTCAGCAAAATATGGCGCACTTCGCTGAGGTCTCTGCCCAGCCGGTTGAGTCCGCGCTCCAGAGCAGGCAAGGTGGTGCTGGGGCCGGTGTCTACCAAGGCCAAGCCGTCACCCGTGTCGAAGACGTAACAAGCGATGCTCCCTGCCACGCCCATAAAGTCGAGGTCAATCAGGTTTGCGCCTGCCCCAAGGCTGGGTTTGGGCAGATTCGGAATATAAGGAGCGTCAGAAAAAGGCACCTTACGCCATCCCCGTGAGGCGTGCGCCCACCAGCGCCAAGCCGAGGACTGCCTGCGCTCCCGCCGTCCAGCTCAGTGGCCCAGCCGAAGGCGTGCCCTTCAGCGGCCCAAACGCGGCCAAGCTCAGCAGCAAAGCCGAAAACAAAATCAACGTCACCAGTGCCCACAGGATCATGCCCTGAGCTTAACAAATACAGCTCAGTGGGGTGCGCTCACCGCTGGGTCTGCGCTGTGCTGCTAATCGCGCTGACGGGCTGACACTGCCAGAAGCGCTTCAAAGTCGTCGGGCTGGTTGGGGTCGTCAAGGGCGGCTTTGTTGCGCCCGGTGTGGCCGCACTTCTGACAGCGGTAAGCGATCATCCAGCCTTTTTTGGGGTGCTGCTCCACTTCCATCGGCTCTAATAAGCCGCCGCAATTGGCCGCCCGGTCTCCCGGAAAGACGTCGAGGTGCAGGCTGTGCAGGCAGGCCGGGCAGTGGTTGCGCACCGAGCCGTTGCTCAGCGGCAAAACTGACAGGCCGCAGTGGGCGCAACTGAAAGCGGTGTTGGTGCCGGAGACGGTAAAGCGGCGGGTCATCCGAGCTTCACCGGCTGCGCCGCCACGTCGCCCAGCGCGTATTGAGGTACTCGCGCACGTCGGGCAGTCCCACCAGCATCAACCCGCAGCCCATGAAAATCAGGCCCACCAAAGTGACGATCCAGCCGCCCCACGCGCCCTGACCCGCCACCAAGCCGACCAACATGGCCAGCACGCCGAGGCCGATGCTCAGCGAGATGGTCACCCGCCAGGCCAGCACCGAGCCTTTGTCCACGTTGAGCAGCAGCCAACCCGAGGCCACCAGAATCAGCGCGTTGCTCAGCCAGCGGGCGAAGTCGCCCTGTACCCATTTTGCGGCTACCGGCACGGCAGCCGTCAGCAAAATAACCAAGAGCAGCGTGCGGGTGGTGGTTTGACCGCTTTGGATGGGAAGGGGAGAACCGGACATAAGCGCATTCAAGCACAGGCGCTCGGCAAATTCAGCAGCAAAATGCCCCGTGTCGGCTCAGCGCTCGCCGCGTCTACTCAGCTCCACGGATCAGCGCCGCGCACCCAGTCCCAAAAGAGGCCAACACGGTTTTTTCGGAGGACAGCACGTGCGCTTCGCCGACCATTCCCGGCACCAGCGAGCGGCCTGCCAGTTGCAGGCGGCCACCTTCAAGTGGCAGTTCCACTTCCACCTGATAGGTGACGTTGCCGTTGGCCGCATCAGTGTCACTGGTGGGCGCGACGCCCTGAAGCAGGCCGTTGGTCACGCCGTACTTCTGGCGCGGGTAGCCGTTCCAAGCGATTTGCACCCGTGAATCGGTTCTCAGCTTGGGCCGGTCGGATTCCGCCGCTTTGCCCCGGAAGATCAATCTCTCGCCTTCTGGCAAAATGGACAGAACACTCTGGCCGCCGTTGACGGCCTGACCAACGTGAATATCCGAGAGCTGCATAATCTGCCCGTCCACCGGACTGATGACCTTGACCTGCTGGTTGCGTTCTTGCAGCGACAACTGCGCCTGCGCCGAGCCGAGTTGCGATTTGGCCCTTTGCAGATTGGACTCGGCCAAGCGCTCAGCGGCCACGGCGGCTTCCAAATCGGCCCGCGAAAGACCACCCAAATCAAAAATGGCGCGGGCACTCTTGGCGGCCTGCTGCTTGCTCTGAAGGTCGATTTGAGCGCTGTCGATGCCCTGACCGGCCTGAGCGGCGGCGCTTTTTTGAACTTCGAGTTGAAGTTTGGCGTCCTGAGCGTCGTGGGCCAGCAAGTCGAGCGTGAACAGTACCTGACCCTTGCGGACTTTTTGCCAGAGCTGCACTTTGCCGCCGACGACCCGCCCGGTGTTGGGAATGCTGACCGTCAGCGGCTGAATGCGCGGCGTCAGCGTGCCCTTGACCACGGCGTAGACGCTGACTTTGGCAAACGCCGACCAGCCGACGGCCCCGGCGGTGAGCAGCCAGATCAAAATGCGCGGCGAGCCTTGCAGGGGCTGTTCCCAGCGGTAGGTCTCTACCATGTTACTCCTCCTGCGCCGCTGCTTACCATGCGCTGTCTCCGGCAAACAGCGCGTTCATCACGGCCAACGTCGAGCTGGAAGGACTCAGCACGCCGTCGTGCAGCTCCAGAACGTGATCGGCTGGGCCGATCAGTGCGGGGCGGTGGGTGATGACCAAGATGGTTTTGTAGCCTTTGAGGTGGGTCAGCAAATTGACCACCCGCGCTTCACGCTCCATATCCAGCGTGGCGGTGGGTTCGTCGAGAATCAGTACGTCCGCGTCACTGAGCAGCGCCCGTGCCAGGCCGAACATCTGGCGCTTGCCGCTCGACAAGCGATGCGGGCTGTTGCCGCCCAGCATGGTGTTCATGCCCTCGGGCAAGCGGCGGATGACCTGTGATAAGCCCAGCGCACTGACCACGTCGCTGAGTTGCTGGTCGGGCACGGTGGGGCCCATGCACAGATTGTCCTGCACGGTGGTGAGGAAGATCGCCACTTCCTGGCGCTGATAAGCGATGCGGGCACGCACGGCGCTGGGGGGGTACTCGCTCAGCGGCAAATCGTCCCAGAACATCTCGCCGCTGACGGGGGTGAGCATGCCGCTGAGCAAGTTGCACAGTGTGCTTTTGCCTGAGCCGTTGCTGCCGAGGAGCGCTACATAGCTGCCTTTGGGCAAGCTGAAGCTGACTTCTTTGAGCAGCGGTCGCTGCGGCATATACGCGAAGCTGAGGTTGCTGATCCGCAGAGCACTTTGCAGCGGCAGTAACTCGCCTTGGGTTTGGCTGCCGTCGGTTTCATTTTCGGGGGTGAGTTCCAGAATCTCGGCCAAGCGGTCAGACGACACCGCGCCCTGCTGCATGGCCTGCAAGTTGAGAATGATGCTGGAGAGTGCGCCCACCGCGTTGCCCACCAAGCCGTAAGTGGCCACCAATTGCCCCACCGAGAGCTTGAGATTGAGCACCTGGGTCGCGCCGTACCACAGCGTGATCATGCTCGACAAGTTGCCCAGCAAAGCGAAGATGATGCCGCTGTTGTTTTGAATCGAAAAGTTCTTCCACTTTTGATCCATCAGCCCCGAGACCTGGTTGCGGCCTTTGAACAGGGCCCAGCCCTAGGCGCGGTAAGCCTTGAGCGCCGAGATGCCTTCGAGGTTGCCGATCATGAAGCTGTCGAGTTCGCCAGCTTTTTTCATCATCTTGCGGCTGGTTTCGCGCAACTTGGGAGCCACCAGCAGCAAGTACGCCACGTCGAGAATCAGCGCCACCGAAGCGACCAAAGCCAACTGAACGTTGTAGAAAAACAGCATTCCGGCGCTGACGATCAAGGTCACGACCGAGGTCGGCACGCCCACCATAAAGCTGGTCAGCACCTCGCGGACGTGATCGAGGTCGCTGAAACGCTGCAAAAAGTCGCCGACGAGGCGCGTTTCGTGAATTTTGAGCGGTAAGCGCAGCAAGTGGTCGAGGTAGCCGATTTGCAGGCGGTAATTCAGGCTCATGGCCAGGTGGTTGGACAAGTACGAGCGCAGCGCCCCGAATCCGGCTTGCAGGGCGGCTAGGCCAAAGATTGCGCCCAGCAAGTAGGGCAGGAGTTGCACTTCGCGGAAGGTCAGTACCCGGTCAAACACCACTTGTGAGAGCAGCGGCGCGACCAAGCTGAGCAGGCCCAGCAGCAAAGTCGCCACCGTGACTTCCATTAGGACGCCCTGCGTGCCTCTGAAGTGCTGCAAGTGGGCAAACAAGCCGCGCAGGCCGCGCTTGCCGATGAAAACACCGCGCTGAAAGCTGGGGCTGGGCCGGAACACCATCATCTTGCCGGTCCACTTGCTCTCAAGTTCGGCGAGGCTGACGCGCCGGGTGCCCTACGCCGGATCGGCCAACCAAGCAAAGCGCTCGCTCAGCTTAAACAGCACCACGTAATGGTTGTGTTCCCAGTGCAAAATGGCGGGCAGATCAATTTGCCCCAGCGCTTCGAGGTCGCCGCTGTAAGCCGAGGCTTCGATGCCCAGCGCCAGCGCGGCGTTTTTGAAGCCCAGCAGGTTGGTCCCGCCCTGCGTGGTACCCGCCAACTCGCGCAGATGGTAAAGCGGCTCTTGGCGGCCCCAGTGCTGAAGAATCATCGCCAGACAGGTCGGCCCGCAATCGGTTCTATCAACTTGCAATATGGTTTTCACTGGACGAGTACCTCTAGAGGAGCGAAAAATTTCACAATGACTGAGTCTTATTTTTGGTGGTGGAACGCCGCATTTGTGTGAGACAGTGCGGAATGTGTGGGGGTACTGGTGGGGAGCGCTAGGGGGCCAGCCGTGCTACGCACCGATAAAGACAAACAAAAAGGAGGCAACGACTCTAGGTTGCCTCCTTTTTGTTTGGTGTTGGCTCGGGTTTTCCGTCCCGTTACAGGGCGTTCACAGCACGGTGCAGATGCTCAGCGTGGTCTGCCGAAATCCTGCACCCAATACGAGCCGTAGCTGCCGCCCTGAGCGTAGCCCACACCGATTTGGGTGAATCGGGCGTTCATCAAGTTGGTGCAGTGGCCGGGCGAGGCCAGCCAACCCGACACCACCGCTTCGGGTGTTGGCTGCCCAGCGGCGATATTTTCACCGACGCTGCTCCAAAGGTAGCTGGCGTTGCTGACGCGCTGATCAAAGGTGCGCCCGTCTTGGCTGGTGTGGCTGAAATAATTCAGCGCGGCCATGTCACTAGCGTGGCCCTGCGCGGAGGCAGTGAGCTGGGCGCTGATGCTCAGGGCGGGTACGGCGGGCAGACTCACGCTGCCGCAAGTCCTCGCCGTGGAGCGGGCGGCGTTGGTCAGTTGCAAGACCCGCTGGGCATAAGCGCTGGTCGTGGGGGGCGGAGTGGGCGTCGGGGCACCAACCGCGTTGACCGTCACCGGAAAATCGAGAAAAGCGCTGGGGGAAGCGGTGAGGGCGGCCCGCACGGTGGCGCTGCCCGCGCCGGTGGCCGTGATGGTGCCGCCGCCCTGCGTGACGCTCACCACGCCCGCGTTGGTGGTCGTCCACATGAGTTGGCCAGGGGCAGCGGGCTTACCACCCACGTACACCGTGAAGGTCTGGGTTTGGCCCACCACCAGCGTGCTGCTGCTCCCCAAGCCCAACGTCTGCACTTTGCTGGGACTGAGCGTCAACTGACTACTGGCTTGAGGCAGATTGGCTTGAGACCCACCTGCTTGAGAACTCGGAGTACGGGGAGTCGGAAGCGTGCTGCAGGCGGCCAAGCTGAGAGCCAAACCAAGAAAAGCCGCCGAGCGCCAGAGGTGGGTTGAAGTCATGTCTGCATTTAAGCAGAGTCTCATGTGGAAAATGAGTTAAAATAAAGGCTATTTTCTCACTCTTTAGAAAGGCCGATGGCAACGACGAAAAAGCAGTGCTTGTGAGAAAATTCTCCACATGCACTGCTCATCTCTTAAACGGTATGGCGCTTGACCCTTTAACTGCGTTCCAGCTCAAAAGCGTGTGGCAAAAAGTCGGCCACGGTGTAGGCCAGCACGTCACCCTGAGCGTTGACGCAAAAGACCTGCGCCTTCGGGCTGAACTCGAACAAAATCTGGCGGCAAGCGCCGCACGGGCTGGCCGGCGGCGAGGCGTCGGAGTACACCACCAACTCGTCAAAGCCGCGCTCACCCGCGCTGGCCATCGCCTGAACAGCCGACTGCTCGGCGCAGCGGCTCAGGCCGTAGCTGGCGTTTTCGACATTGGCTCCAGCGTAGATTTGCCCGCCGGAAGTCCGCATGGCCGCGCCCACCTTGAAGTGACTGTAAGGCGCGTAGGCGTTTGTGAAGGCGGCTTTAGCGGCGCTGAGCAGCTCAGCATCGGGCTGTTCACGGGGTTGCTCCTTATTGGGAAGCGGCTTTTTGGGTTGGACTGGCGTCTGACTTGGGGGCTGACTCATGACTTTCCTCCGGTTTGCTCGGTTCCTCATCGCCGCTTTCTATAAATTTGGACACCAAAACTTTAGACACGCGGCGCTCGTCGGCTTCTTCTACGCGGAATGTCCAGCCTTCGTGAACGAACTCCGCTCCAATTTCGGGAATATCGCCGAAGTGGTTGGTCACAAAGCCCGCCAGCGTTTCAAACTCGCCTTCTTCGTCCTCGAGGGCGTCGCCGAGGAAGGCTTCAGCTTGGTCTACCGTCAACGAGGCGTCCATCATATACACGCCTTCAGAGATTTCGACCACGGGTGATACTTCTTCCTCGTCGGTTTCGTCATAGATTTCGCCGACAATTTCTTCTAGGGCGTCTTCCAGCGTGACCAGTCCTGAGGTGCCGCCGAACTCGTCCACCACGATGGCGAGGTGGGATTTGCGCTGGCGCATCTTGGTCAGGAGGTCTTTGATGCTCATGCTTTCAGGCACGTAAAAGGTGGGGCGCATCAGCTGGGCCACCGTCATCTGATCGAGTTCTTCGAGGTGCTGGAGCACGTCGCTGGTGTGCGCCACGCCCACGATGTTGTCGGGAGTGTCTTGGTAAACCGGCACCCGCGAGTAGCCGTGCTCGGTGCTGAGTTCGAGCAGCCGCCGAATCGGAGCGGAGCCGTCGGCCACCACCATATCGCCGCGCGGCGTCAGCACGCTGCGAACCACCGTGTCCGACAGATCAAAGACGTTGTAGACCAGTTCGCGCTCGTCTTCTTCCAGCACGCCTTCTCTGGAGCTGGCCGAGACGATCATGCGGATTTCTTCTTCCGAATAACTGGTGTGGTGCCCGGCCACCGGTTGGAAGCCGAACAGCCGCAGCACCCCACGCCCGAAAGCGTTCAGCACGAAAATCACCGGCTTGAACACAGCGGTAAAGGCCACCAGCGGTGGAGCAAGCAGCATGGCAAAGCGCTCGCTGCGCTGCAAGGCCGCCGACTTGGGCACCAGTTCGCCGAAGACGATGTGCAGGGTGGTGGACAAGATAAAAGCCAGCCCGAACGAAAACGGCGTCAGCCAGGCGTCTGGCACGCCGATGGCGGTAAACAGCGGGTGCGAGAGGTGTTCGATGGCCGGTTCGGCGATAAAGCCGATCAGCAGACTCATCATGCTGACGCCGAGCTGCACAGCCGCGATGTACTGATCGAGATGGGCCAGTACCCGCTGCACGGTGCGGGCCGCTCCCGAACCGGCTTCGGCGAGTTGGTCGATGCGGGTGTGGCGGACGCTGACCAAAGCGTATTCCACCGCCACAAAAAAGCCGTTGAGCAGCACCAACAAAAAGAGGATTCCAACCCCAAACCAATCGTTCATTTAAGCGGCGCACTCCAAAGCGCCTCAGTCAACACGGGGGATAAAGTTCCACCAGGCGTGCCGCTGTCTACTCTTACAAGGATAAAAACGGCAGAGCAAAGGGCCACAGTTCGGCGTCGCAGCTTGCGAATCCCAAAGAGCGGCCCACGCTCCGGCGTTCCTCTGGCAGCGTGAAGTGAAGCACCTAATTCACGACTGGGAGGTTCGTCCATCTCAGCACATGTTAGCACGCTGCTGGCCGCTGATGAACCGAGCTGTCAACGCGGCAGTGACAAGACAAAGGGCGAGAAGACGCGCCAAAGTGGCGGCACAAAAACAGCTAGGCCCACCACCACGCTGATGATGCTCGCCAGCAGCACCGCGCCCGCCGCCGCGTCTTTGGCGATCTTGGCGGCGGGGTGGTGTTCGGGGCTGATCAGATCAGTGAGGGCTTCCAGAGCAGTGTTGACGAGCTCTAAGCTCAGCACTAGGGCGCAGCACAGCAGCACCGGAGCGGGGGAGACGCGCAGCGCCCAGCACAGCGTCGCGGCCAAGCTCCCCAGCACCACTTCAACCCTGAAGTTGGCCTGGGTTTGCCAAGTGTGGCGCAGGCCAGCCCAAGCAAAGCCCGCCGAACGCTGCCAGCGCCGCCAACTCAGCGCCGAAGTGGAAGCGGCAGGCGGGGGCTTCACGGCGCAGTTGGAGGGGGAGCAGGTGGCTGCGATTGAGCTTGACTGGTCAGGCCAGCGCGTGCGGCGTCCCAAGCCGCGTGGAACACTTGCCACTCTGCTCCCTGCGCTCCTTCCTCGAAGCCCAGTCCCTCGGCATGCGGGTGGTCGAAGCCGACCAAGTGGGTCAGGCCGTGACTGGCCAGCAAAGCCACCTCGTAGGTCAGGCTGTGGCCGCGTGCCTCGGCTTGGCGCTGGGCGGTATCCAAACTGATGATGATGTCGCCCAAATGCGGCGGCACGAACGGGTCGCCCGGCTCGTAAGTCGGAAAGCTCAGCACGTCGGTGGCCGTGTCCTCGCCCCAATGTTCGAGTTTGAGCGCCCGAATCGCCGTGTCCGAAACCAGCACCACTGTCACTTCTTTGTCCTCCACTTCAAAGTGGCGCATGGTGGCCGTGAGAGACGAGCGCAGCGCCGGACGCAGGCCCGCAGGCGGCTTCTTGTGGACGATCAGGTCAATCACGGCTTCATCACGCCGCTGATGTTACCGCCGATAGAAGCTGGCGTTGCTGCTGCGCCACCCACTGTTTAAGGCTTGGCGGGTGGACGGACGCTGACCTTAATCTGGTTGGCGGCCTTGCTGCTAAAGAGCAGCCGAACCCGGAAAAGCCGGTCAGCTTCCCGACCAACTTTGTCTTTGCCGCCGACGCTGTAACTGAAACTGCTGGTTCCGGGCTGAGTGGCGCTGAGCAGCAATACCCAAGTGTTCAGCGCCGAGGCCAGCGAGCTGCTTTTTAAGCTGCCGCGTTCGAAGGGGCCAATAATGCTGGACGAGGAAGAACGTTTGCCGAGCGTGACGCCTTCTTGATAGCGGGCGGCGTTGAGGTTGAGAGTGAGGGCGACCTGCTTTATTCCGGCGGGCAGCGCGAGAACGGAAAGATTCATGGTGCTGCGCGAAAGAATCAGCGATTTGGCTCCGGCAGGGATTTGAACGGTGACGCTACTCTGCTGAGCCTTCGTTTGAGCCGTTGCACTGCTGGCCAGTAACACCACGAGGCTCGTCAGCGTTGCACGTGAGCAAAAAGCGTTCATCTTTGTATCCTAAACATACGTTCTGAGAAATCTTGTTGCGCCGCGCTCAGCGTAAGTAAGGTGCAAATTCGGCTTGCTCGCTGCTGGTCACTTCGGTGTCAGCCACACCCGTGACCAAGTTGAGCGAGATGGTTTCGCCGCTGATGTCTTTGCCAAGCGTGCTCACTTTGGCTGCGCCGCGCAGCAAGATGGCCGACTTGGTGGGCAGGGCGACCATCTGCGCGGCGCTGGCGGCTGGCGTCGACGCGCTGACATTGCCCACGGCGGTGACAGCTCCGGTGCGGGTGTCTACATAGATGGTCTGAGCGCTGAGGTTTTTGACCCGGTAATCGCTGTAACTCAGGTTGCCGGTGGCCGTGACCAATGAGGCCTTTTGGTTGTAGCTGATCTGCTGGGCCTTGAGGGTGCCGCCTTGCCGGGTTGTGACCACTGCGCCGCTGGCACTTAGGCTCTCGCCCGCTTTGATGCTGATAAAACCGGCCACCACCGTCAGGCCCGCTTTGTTGTCGCGCACCGTGCCGCCGCCGGGGAGATCGGTGGTGCCGGTGGCGAGGTTGAGTTTTTGTGCGCCGCGCGGCGTGATTTGCAACCCGAAGGCTGAGCTGCTTTGCGCCAGGCTGGGAAGAGCGGTCAGGGGAATCAGGAGAGCGGAGATCAGTAGGAGGGGGGCGCGTTTCATGCCGCTCACCTTAATGCTTCTGGCTGACGGCTGTTTGACGCTCTGATGAGGGTTGATACTCAGATGAGAGGGCTGCCCGTAATGCGGTGCAGCGGCGGGCCCCGTCCACAGGCAGTAGAGTAGCTTTAACTGTGACGCGTTTCGTATTGAGTTTGTTTCTGGCCATGTGTGGTTGTTTCAGCGCGGCGGCTCCCCGAATTGGCAGCCATGACGGCTACACCCGCCTGGTGTTTGAGCTGCCTGCCAAGACCAGCTTGCCAACCAGCGGCCAGCTTAGCGGCCAAACCTACACCGTGCAGCTCAGCCGCGCTCTGCCCAGCGAGTCGGGCGTGGTGAGTGCGCCGGGGCTAAGCCGCTGGACCATTCAAGGCCAGCGCATCACCCTGAATCTGCGCGGCGGCGGAGTACCCAAGCTCTCGGCGCTGCCTGCCGCTTCTGGGCAAGCCGCCCGCCTCGTCATTGACGTGCCGATCAGTGCCAAGACCTTTGCCGATAAAAAAGTCACCCGTCCCACGTCTCTTAATTCGCCGGTCACGGTGGTGATTGATCCGGGTCACGGCGGGGTCTTTCCGGGGATGTCGAGTCAGTGGGTCGTCGAAAAAAACATCACGATGGACGTGGCCCTGCGGGTACGCAGCAAGTTGGAAGCGCGGGGCGTCAAGGTCATCTTGACCCGCAGCGGCGATACCCAGATCAGCACCAATCTCGCTACCGATCTCGACGCCCGCTCGCGACTGGCCAACAATGGCAAAGTGGGAGCGTTTATCAGCATTCATGTCAACGCGGGCGGTTCCGGCGCTCAGGGCATAGAAACGTATTACTTCGGTGCGCCGATGGCGGGCAGCAGCCGCAGCTTGGCCGTGGAAGAAAACGGCGGCGGCAGTTTGGGTCTGGAGCTGACCAAGCGGGCCAGCACTACCGCCCAAAATCTGCTGGGCGACCTCGTGGCGCAGGCCAAGCTGACTTTCTCGCGGGACTTGGCCGCCAAAGTGCAGCAAAATCTGGTGCAGGCCACTGGAGCCGTCAACCGGGGCGTGCGTTCGGACACCTTCGTGGTGATCTTGCACCCCACCACCCCCGCCATCCTGACTGAAATCGGCTTTGGCAGTAGCCCCACCGAAGGCCCCAAACTTGCCTCAGCCGCTTACCGCGACCAGATTGCCGGAGCGATTGCTGGCGCGATTGCGTCATATCTGCACGTGCCTTAAAATTTCTTTGGACGCGGCTCTTGACCTACAACCCACACCAGAAACCAACTGGAAGTTTGGCTGTTTATCAATAGCGGACTGCACAGTAAAAGACTATGCCCGGTTACTGCGCCAGCTTCGGAACGTCGGTACGATAGCGGGGTGCAAGCTCCCCCTATTGGCCCGGTGGTCAGCCTGACTCTCAACCGCTATACCTGGTCTCATGCCCGGGCCGGCATGAGCAAGATGGGGCGCGATCACCCGCACCTGCGCGGCGTGCCGGGCTTAGACTTTTACCGCTTGTTGGGCAGCGGGCGCGGAAACGACCTCGGTTTGGGCGTAGATTTGCGGCGCTGGGCCAGACTGGCGGTGTGGTCGTCGCCAGCCGCTTATCAGCTTTTCGAGGACAGTCTTTGGCGGCGGCAGGAACTGGCTCTGACGCAGGAGAGCTATACCCTGATGCTGCGGCCTACGCGCTGGCACGGGCAGTGGGGCGGCCAGACCCTGTTCGCTCCGCCGCCTGCTAAGCCGCCAAAAACGGCTGGTCATTCTGAGGCCTGTCCGCCGGAGGGAGGCCGGATCGCCGTCCTGACCCGCGCTGCCATTCGCCCTGCCAGATTGGCCGCTTTCTGGCGCAGCGTGCCCGCTTCACAAGCAGGTTTGCCCACGCAGCCGGGTTTACTGGCCTCGGTGGGGCTGGGCGAAGTGCCGCTGCTGCATCAGGCCACCTTCAGCGTCTGGCGAGACACCGCCAGTATGCTGGCTTACGCCTATAGAGGAGCGGGCCACCGGGGGGCTATGGCTCAGGCCAAACGGGACAACTGGTTTAGCGAGGAGCTGTTTGTCCGCTTCGCCGTGCTGTCTGGACAGGGGAGCTGGAATGGGCGTGATCCACTGGCTTCAGAGGCTCTCGGCCCGTCTCACTGAAGCTAAGCAGTTCAGTCTTGCGGCCCCGCTCCGACGTATTCCAGTTCATATCCGCTCTTTTTAGCCGCGACTTATGAGCGACGTCGCAGACTGCGGCCAGTGAATTACACAGCCAGCCGTTTCATCATCAAAAAACGGAGCTTCGGGGCTCCGTTTTTTCTGCTCAGTGGTGAGTCTGGTGAGGTCGCTCAGTTGACCACTTTGGTTTTGTTGCTCATGTAATCCATTAGCACGTACTGGCCGATGTTGGTCGGGGTGGTGAAGTAGGCCTTGCCGCGCGTCATTTCCGAGACCCGCCGCACGAAGCTGACCAGATCGGGGTCGCGGGCCAGCATAAAGGTGTTGACCTGAATCCCGCTGCGGCGGCAGTTGGCCACCTCGCGCAGAGTCGCGCCCAGCACGTAGGGGTCAAGGCCGTAAGCGTTTTTATAGATGCGTCCGTCGGGCAGGGTCAGCGCACTGGGTTTGCCGTCGGTAATCATCACGATCTGCTTCATGTCTTTGTTTTCACGCTTGAGCAGTTGCTGGGCCAGCCGCAGCCCGCCCGCCGTGTTGGTGTGATACGGCCCGATCTGGGCCTGAGCGAGTTTGGCCAGCGGCACTTCCTCGGCGCTGTCGTGAAACAACACGAACTTGAGGGTGTCGCCGGGGTACTGGGTGCGGATCAGGTGGGCCAGCGCCAAAGCGACTTGCTTGGCCGGTGTGAAGCGGTCTTCGCCGTAGAGGATCATGCTGTGCGAGCAGTCGAGCAAGACGACGGTGGCCGCCGAGGAACTGTACTCGCTTTGGCGCACGATCAAGTCTTCTTGCTCGGCGTTTTCTAGGCCCTTGGCAATCACGTTGCTGAGGGTGGCGGTGGTATCGAGGTTGAGGGTGTCGCCGAACTCGTAACTCTTGAGTTCGCCCATCATGTCGATGCCCGACGAGTAGTCGCGGGTGTCGTGCGCTCCGGCGCTGCTGCGGCCCATTCCGCCCATCAAGTCGCGCAAGGACTTGTAGCCCAGAAAGTCGATGCTCTTGTCGGTAAGCTGAAACTTGCTCTCGCCGCTTTCGCCCGCGCCGCCGCCCTGACCGTCTTCGTCAAATTCCTTGCGAATAAAGCCGTCTTGCTGGAGTTTGTCCATCATCTTCTGAATCTGCTGGCCCAGTCTCGATTTCTGAATTTCACCCTCGCCCTGCATGGCTTCGGCCAGCATGTCTTCGGGAATCAGGTTGCGCTCGGCCAGCGCGTTGAGAATGGCGTCAAACAAATCGTCCATGCTGGGGCGGGCGTTGGGATCAGGGTCGTAGGGATCGTTCATGCCCTGTCCCAAAAGCGCTTCTTGAATCATCTGCATCAGCTCGCCGCTGTCGACATTGTCGAGTTCACTTTCAAATTTGCTGTAGCGGGTCACGCGGGCGTGAATGGTCATGTTGGAGCCTCCGGTGAGGAAGGAAAGGTCAGTGGGTGAAGCTGGCGTCTTGAACTCTGCTTGGGCAGAGCTTGAGGAGAGCAGCGGGCCTGCTTGTAAAAGAGCGGGCTTCACGCTCAGGTGCGGCGTTGCTGGCCTTCAGCATGGCGCAACCTCGCCGCAGCGTTTGTAACGGCAGCGTCTTGTTTGGCCTGCGGCTGGGCACGGCCTGACCGCCTCTATAGGGGAACAACAATGGGGGTAGGCGACCAGAACATTCTTGTATCCGAGCTGACAATTTGTCGCCTCTTTATGACGGTTTCTTCACTCCGATAACGCTGTTAACTGCGCTTTTGTCGCTTTAAGTGTTTCTTGACCCGTTCTATCGATGCCGAATTTGTCACACCATTCTTTCGGCAGATGTAAGGCAGAGGTAAGAGTACTCCTCCTAATCTTCGCTAGTCCTCAGCCCCCCTGAACCGACTCGCCGGGCACCCTTTTACCAGCCCATATTTTTAAGGAGAACTTCATGAAAGCTTCCATTCCCATCCTGCTCGTTGGCCTCGTGACCAGCGCTGCGCTCGCCCAAGCCAGTTCACCGCTGAAACTGGTGCTGTCGCAGGCCCTGGTGCAGACCACCACCCAGGACGGCAAGACCGTCGAGAAGTTGGCTCCTGATCCCAAGTCGGTGCTGCCCGGCGCGGTACTGGAGCAGGCCGTGACCGCCACCAACACTCTCGGCAAGATCATGGCCAATGTGAGCGTCAATCTGCCGGTTCCGGTTGGCACCGTGTACCTGAATACCCTCAAGTCCGGTGAAACTGTCCGAACCCTTTTCAGCATCGACAAGGGCAAGACCTTTGCTGCCGCGCCGCTCAAGAAAATGATCACCGTCACTGAAAACGGGAAATCCGTTGAGAAAGAAGTCGAGGTCAAGCCCGCCGAGTACACCAACGTGCGCTGGATGCTGGGCGAACTCGCCGCTGGCGACAGCCTCAAGCTCGGCTTCCGCGTCAAGGTCAACTGAGCGCTGCTCAACCGAACTACCAAGCTGTTTGCCCCCCCCATTACGCTGTTGTCGCCCAGCCGGGCTGCACTTAAGGAGAAGACATGAACCGATTCAAGCACCTTGCCCTACTCGTCGGCCTCGCCATGGGGTCGGCCCTTGCCGCTGGTACTGCGCCCGGCACCAACATCATCAACACCGCGTCGGCCACCTATACCGACCCCGATGCCGCAACCCAGACCACCAGCTCCAACACGGTCACGACCACGGTGCAGCCCAAGGGCGGCTTCTCGATCACGCTCGACCAGACTTCACAGACCGCTCCAAGCATTGGCAATGACACCAGCATTGATAGCACCCTCAAGCTCACCGGGTCGGCTGGACAGAAGGTCATCTACACCTACACCGTTGCCAACGATGGTAACTACGACGATACCTATAACCTGACGACCACGCTGGCCGCTGGCGCTACCGTAGCTGGCCTGAGCGCCAGCGACTACAGCTTCACCTCGGATGTGGCTGGCACTACCCCCATCACCAGCGTTACGGTGGCGGCGGGCGTGTCCAAGACCTTCTACATGGTCGTGACGGTGCCGGTCGGTGCCATCAACGGTCAGGTCGCCTACGCCGATCCGGTCGGTACGGCCACCGTGACCAGCGTGCCCAAAGTCGGCGGCGGAACCTTTACAGTGCCGCTGGCGGGTGAATCGAACAACAACTTCCAGTACAACAAGCTGACCGTCAATCCCAGTGCCTTGGTGGCTGCCACCAAAACGGTGACCAAATACTACACGTCCTACACGTCGTCGAGCGTCAACACTCCCCAGACCCTGGCTTCAGGGTACAAGCCCAAGATCGGTGACTACATCGAGTACTCGATCGCCGCTATCAACTCCTCGACCACCAACGCTGCGGGCAATGTCGTGGTGACGGACGTGCTGCCGAGTGGAACCACCTACACCGCTGCCAGCTTCACCACCGGAACCGGTACAGTGGTCAACGCCAGCAACACCCTGACCATCACCCCGACCAGCGGCCTCATCGCCAAGTCATCGGGCATCGCCATCACGGTGGTGGCGCAAATCACGGCGCTGAAAGATATCTCTGCCACTCCCGACGGCATCAACGATCCGGTGGTCAACAGCGCGACCGTCGCCTACAAAGACCCCTCGTTGCCTGCGACCAGCACCAACGCTTCCTCTGACCCCACCAACGTGGCTGGCGTGGGTGTCGGTCCCCTGGCATTTGCCACTGGCACGGCGTCAGGCACGATTACCACCACCGAGTCAGCTCCCAACGCTCCTGGCCTGACCGTCACCCGCTCCGGCACCGGCATCGCCAACGACGGCAGCGGCGCTCCTGGCGACGACACCTCGACAATTGCCAGTGCCGTGGTGAATGCCAACGGCACCACCACCGACATCGTCTTCCCCGGCACGGTCAGGAACATCGGTACGGCGACCGATACCTTCATCCTCTCGAGCACCTTCACCAGCAACAACATCGGCGGCACCCCCACCGTCGCCTACTACAGCGATGCGGCGGCCACCATCCCCATCACCGGACCCATCAGCCTGATGCCTGGTGCATTCGCCAACTACTACGTCAAGGTGACGCTGCCCGCCGCGACCCCCACGTATACCGGCACCGCCCTCAACCCCGCCGTGGGCCTGACCGTCACGGCGACCTCGACCAACAATGCCGGTGTCAGCGACGTGACCAAAGACGCGCTGACCTCCACCGATCGCCGCTCCACTCTGGTGGGCAACAACGACAACACCAAAGCGCAGGTCATCGACAACAACGGTGCGCCTGACCTGACCAAGCTGGTCAAGAACGTCACGCCCAACGGCTCGGCCCAGACCGTCAGCTACCCGGTTGACCTGGTCAACACTGGCGCGACCAGCGACACCGTGACCCTGTCAGGCACCGTCCTCATCCCCACTGTCACCACCCCCGGCGGCGTGAGCACCACCGTTCAGTACTACACCACCACCGACGGCGTGACGCCGGGAACGCTGATCACGTCGACCACTGTGCCTGCTGGCACGGAGCAGACCATCCTGGCCGTGGTGACGGTGCCTGCCAATGCCGTGCCGACCACCGGCACCACCGGCCTGGCGCTCAATCAGACCTTCACCTCGACCCAGAACGGGACCGTCAACTTCAACCCCGATACCACCGACACCGGCACCTTCACCAAGGGCGACCTGCTGACCATCGGTACCAACAACAGCTTCACCTTCACAGCAGACAACTTCTCGCGCATCACGGCCGTCGGCTCGGTGATCTACGCCCACACCCTGACCAACACCAGTGCCAACACCACCATCACCGGCGGCAGCTTCGGCGTGGCGCTCGACACCAACCGCACGTCCACCGCCAACTTCACTGGTTCGGGCCTCAGCGACACCGGCTCCTCGCTCGACAGCGGCACCCAGACCGACTTCGTGCTCACCTATTCGTCGACGATTGGCGGCACCTACACCAGCAGCCTTCCGGCCATCTCGACCCTCGCACCGGGTGCCAGCCAGACCGTGTACGTCAAGGTGGTCAACACCAAAGATAACAACGTCAGCGCGGTCAACGACGTGGTGTTCCAGGCAGCCCCGATCTTCAATCTGGGAACGAATCCGGCGGCCCAGTACGTCGAGGACGTGACGCTGGTCAGGGTGAATGGACTTGCTGGCACGCCCACCGACCCCTCCACGCCTGCCGACTATGCCCTCAAGCCGCTCAAGTCGGTCAAGACCTGCGCCGACGCAGATTGCACCGTTGTCAACGATGCTTCCGGCCTCACGGCTAAGCCTGGCAACTACCTCCAGTACACCATCGTCACCAAGAACAACCGCCTGAGCGCCGCTGACCTGAAAAACGTCTTCGTGCTTGACATTGTGCCGTCCAACACCACTTTCACCCGCCTGAGCGCCACCTCGGATCAGACCGGCACCATCCTCTACTCCACAGACGGAGGCCTTTCGTGGCTCGCCACGGCCCCCACGAGTGTGGCCACTACCGTGTTCCGGATCGGCCTCAACACCAACGGCGACGCCGTTATTGACGGCAGTGATGTGCTCAATACGGGCAAGACCATCACCGTTATTTTCACGGTCAAAGTGAACTAATCGTTATCGGGCGTGTTTCCTCGTGGGAACACGCCCGTTTTGTAGCAAGAATTTTGTACGAATCTCAACATTAGACTGAATTCAAGATTTTCCCTACACTCTTTTTTTTGCATTTTCCCCTCGCTTGAGGGCAGCTGTAATTTGTTCAGGAGGCCCCGTGCGAACAGCGTTTCAATCCATTCTCCCTCTACTGTGCTTGTGGACCGGGCTTGCCTCTGCCCAGGCCCAGCCGCAGCCGGTGCCTGCCGGAACACAGATCGTCAACCAGGCCACTGGCAATTACAAAGACCTGCTAGCCGGTGACCAGACCAGTCAGTCCAACATCGTCAAGACCAGCATCTCTCCGGTGTGCAGCGTTTCGGTGCTGGCAAGCACTCAGGCGCTGGGCTATCAGCCGGGCCGCCCACTGGCCTTTGCCTTCACCGTCAGCAACAACGGCAATGACCGCTACAGCTTCGGCCTTCAGGGCAAAACCACACCGCCACTGGGCGCAGTCAGGCTCTACCGCGACGCTGCGCCCCTGAGCATCAGAGACGCGGGCGACGCGTTGCTGACCGCGCCGGAGCAGCTCAGCCTGAACGCCGGTGAGGCCCAGTCGCTGCTGCTCGAAGTCGATGTGCCTGCCAATGCCAGCGGCCAGATCAGTGGCCTCCTCAGTGCTGCCTGCCCGAACGGCGGCACGGCAACCACCGGACAGCAGACCGCCCGGCCCGGCGCACAGCTGGAACTGTCCAAGAGCTTCTCCGCTGCCGCTGTGCAGCCCAACGGTGACGTGACGGTGACCCTGCGGGCTGTGAACACTGGCGACTTCGACGCCCAGAACGTGATCGTCGAAGACCTCTTCGAGCAGAGCCTCAATGCTGGAAACAAGAACTTTGAGCTGGTGGCAGGCAGCGCCGCTCCCACGCTCGGTTATGAGCAGGTCGCTGCGGGTGTGCGCTGGCGGGTCCCGCTGCTGGCACGTCAGCAGGCTCTGAGCTTCAGCTTTCGGCTGCGTGCCCTGCCCGGCGCAAAGGTGGGTCAGCAGATCAACCAGGCCGCCGCACAGGGCCAGGATGCTCAGGGCAACGCGCTGCCCACCGCGCAGGCGCAGGCCACTATCGCCGTTCGGCCACCGCCACAGATTGCGCTGGGGCCAGCCAAAAACGCCCAGGCCGCTCCCGGCGGCGAGGGCAGCGCCTCGGACCGGCAGAGCCAGAGTGACATCCTGCAAAATCAGGAGGTCTGCTTTGAGCACGAGCTGCAAAACCTCGGCCCCGACACCGACAACCTGAGCGTTGCGGCGCAGGCGGGCGCACCGAATGCCGTCTTTCGGACTCTCGGCGGCGCAGCACAGGTGTTCCCGGTGACCCTGGCTCCCAACCAGACTGCCGCTTTCCTGGCCTGCTACCGCGCCGCTGGCAATCAGCCGTTCGAGGCCCGTTTGACGGCCACCAGCACGGCCCAGGCCCAGTCCAATTCGACCATCGACGCCGTGGTGAGTTTCGTGGTGCCGGGCGTGGCCCTCGGCCCGGTCAACGCGCCGGAAGCGCCGGAACTGAGTGAGACTGACACCCAGAGCCAGCCTCTGGCCCTGGTCGGCAAGCCGAACTGCTTTCAGCAGACCCTCAAGAACACCGGCACCAACCCGGACAGCTACACCATCAGTGCCAGTCAGGTGCAGGGCGCGGCCACCACCGAGATCAAGGCTGAGCAGCCTCTGAATCTGGCTCCCGGCGCGAGCGTGACCTTCACGGTGTGCTTCACCCCGCTGCAACCCGGCACACTGGAAGTGCTGCTGACCGCCACCTCGAAATATGGCCCGACCAACCTGACTCGTGACCGCGTTCTGAATGTGGTGTTGCCACAAATCGCGCTCGGCCCCATCGGCAATCCGCAGGCCAACCCTGGCGGCGAGGGCAGCGCCGATGACCTTCAGGTGCGTGACAACGGCCTTCTCAACCAGCGGCTGTGCTTCTCCCAGACGGTCAGCAACCTGGCCGCCGTACCCGATCAGCTGAGTATCGGCGGTGTGATTGATCTGGGCACCGCTGAACTGACCCTGGAAAACCTCGACGGCAGCCCCCTGGTTCAGCCCGTCGCGCTCACCTCCGCCGGTCAGTCGGGCGACCACCTCGATTTCCGCGTCTGTGTCACGCCCAGCGCTTCGGCGAGCGGTGCGGCGGCCCTGCAACTGACGCTCAAGGCCACCTCGGCGCTGGGTGCTGCGTCCAATGCCACCCGCGATCAGGTGCTCAGCCTCTACAGTGGCCTGCCGCGCCTGACCAAAGTGGTCGATCAGGCCAGCGGCACCCCGGTGGCCCAGGGCCAGCGGCTGACCTACAGCCTCAAGTCCGAGAATCCTTTCCCCTTCGCGCTCGCTCAGATCACGGTGCAGGACACGCTCAGCGATTACCTCGACCCGGCCACACTGGAGATCTCTGACGGTGGCCGCTTGGAAGGCAAGACGGTCATCTGGACGCTTGATCACCTCGATCCTCAGAGCGCCCGCACCCTGACGGTCAGTGCCAAGGTCAAACAGGACGCCCCCGACGGCGTGCTGGTGGTCAACCGCTTTGTCTTCAGCAGCAGAGAAGTGCAGACGCCGACACCTTCCAACGAGGTCGAGAGCCTGATCTGGAGCGCAACTCTGACTCTCGATAAGCGCTCCGACAGCGCCCAGGTGGACATTGGCGGCGAACTGGGCTGGACCCTGCACATCCACAACACCTCTAAGAGCGCCGTCCTGATCGACCTGATGCTCAACGACACCCTGCCGACTGGCCTGAGCTTCGTGCCGGGGAGCGCCAAGCTCGACGGTGAGATCCTGACAGATCCGGTGATCCAGGGTCAGCTGCTGCACTTCAACTTGCCGACCCCGATCAAGGCGAACGCCACCGTGACCCTGACGTTCCGCACCCGGGTGGGTGTCGATAGCCCCGAGATCATTATCAACTCGGCCCAGGTCGAGGGCAAAGGCCAGGACACCCTGACTGCCGCCCTGACCGCTGTGGCTTCCAACGTCGCCAGGAGCCAGGTGGTCCGGATCAATCCGCGTGTCTTCGCGCCGCGCGGTGAGTTGCTGGGCCGGGTTTACCTCGACCTCAACGCAGACGCGGCCTTTACGTTCGGTAAGGATCTGCCGCTGGCCAATGCCCGCCTGATTCTGGCGGATGGCCGCAGCGTCCTGACCGACAAGGAGGGGCGCTACCACTTCCAGAGTTTGCCCGAGGGCATGTGGGGGCTGCGTCTCGATCCCAACTCGGTGCCGTTCGTGCCGGAACGTGACGTCAATGATGGAGGCCTGCTGGGCAGCCGCAACATGTCGGTCTTCGCTTTGACGGTTGCAGACTTCCCGCTCGAAAAGCCGCAGGGTGACATTTATGCCGAGCGCGTCACCACCTTGCGGGTCGGGAGCGCCGTGCTGAGCAAGTCGATGCTGCAAATGAGCCTCAACACCTTCCAGGTCACCTTAAGCTTACAAACGCCCCAGGCCCTGAGCCAGCTCCACATCCTCGATCCTCTGCCGACTGGGGCCAGCATGACGGACGGCGCGTCAGAGTTGCGTCTCGACGTGCCTGCCGGTCAGCAGCAGTGGCGCTACACCTTTGAGTGGTCCGGGAAGGCGCTGCCCACCCTGACCGATCCTCAAATGGACTGGAGATACCCATGAGTTCGCTGCGTGTCCTTTCGCTCTTGATGGCTGGAACCCTGGCGCTGGGCGTTGGCCAGGCCCAGATGCCCGTTCCCGCCGTGCCTCAGTCTGAAGTCCAGCGTCTGGAAGTGAGTGCGCCTTCCCGGACACTGGTCAATACCTCCACTGACCTCAGCTTCACCCTCAGCAATCTGGGCGAGGCTCCGGCTCAGCTCACCCTCCTGCTTGATGCCGACGCGTCCGTGACGCTGGGCAGCAGCAGCCTCGACGTGACGCTGCAACCCCATGAAGTCCGAGTGCTTAAGGTCACGGCAACCCCGTCCCAGGTGGGCACCTTCCAGGTGCGGGGCCGCGTGGTCGCTCAGAGCACACCGGCAGAAGGACTGGCCGAAGAGAACGTGCAGGCGCAGACCAGCAGTTCCCTGGACGTGTTGCCTGCGCTCAGAGCGGCGCGGGAATCTGATCTCTCGCTGCCGTTCAGGGTCTCCCAGGAAGCGCTCAGCGTGGTGGTGGCCCAGCGTCTGCCGCAGGGCACTGTCTACCGGCCCGGCTCAAGCACACTTGCTGAAGCGCCGTTGACCGATCCGAAAGTGGGCCAGGACAATATGCTGTACTGGACCGTCAGCCTACCGCCTGCCGACCCGGCGCTTCCCAGGGGAGCACAGCGTTCCTTCGTGCTCCGCTACAAGGTGTCGCATAGCGGCGATCTTCCGGCCCTGTCTGCTCCGGCGCTGCAAGCCCGCTTTCCTGGTAACACCGATGTGGCCCTGGTCGGGCAGATTGATGCCCAGGACCTGGCCAAGGCCAGCCAGTCCGAGGCGGCCAGCGTCAACCCCGGCGTTATCAAGTTGCCGCTGGACGGTACGGTGTTCCGTGACCGCAGCCGTATCAGCGTGGTACTCGAAGGCAGCGACACCACCGACCTGAGCGCCACCCTCAACGGTCAGCCGCTGCCGGAAGACGCGCTGGGCAAGACCGTCACCGACCCCAAAAACCACAGCTTGCACCTGGAATATTTCGGCCTGCCACTTCAGGAAGGCAAGAATGTGCTGGAAGTCGGCGGCGAACAGGTGACGGTGTTTCTGGCTGGTGCGCCGGTGCGCCTGGAAGCCGAGCCGAAGCAGATCGTGGCCGACGGCTTCACGCCGCTGGAGATCAGGGTCAGCGCAGTGGACAAGAGCGGCACCACCGGACGCGACGGCTTCATGACCGTCGACAGCAACCTCGAAGTCCTCGACCCCGATGCCAATCCCACCGAATCCAATTACCAGGTCCAACTGGTCAACGGCGTGGGCATTCTGCATCTGCGCCCCCAAGCCGTACCGACCCGCCTCAACCTCAAGCTGGCCATCGGTGAACTGCGCCGCGACGTGAGCTTTGACGTGCGGCCCAACGCCACCCAGGTGGGCATTGGCACCCTCAGCGCCACGGTGGGCCTCCAGCCCTTCTCGGTGGGCGTCACCGGGCGCGGCTACTACGAGGGACCGCTGGCTGGCGGCAAGCTTTACGTGGCCGGAGCCGCCGAATACCAGGCCCGCTCGGCAGCTGGCAGCTGGCAGACCACCACCTCGGGGGGCCGTTTGCCCACCAACGAGACGACGGTGGACGGCTACACGGTCTACGGCGACTCTTCGAGCGCCTCGGTGCCGCTGCAAGGCATCGACCCGCTGGCGCTGCGCTACGAGCATCCCCGTTTCCAGGTGAGCTACGGCCAGGTGGCCTTGCCCATCACGACTTTGGCGGCGGGCGGCGGCTACACGGCCCTGACGGCCGAGACCAAGGGCGCTGTGCAGGTTTCCGGTTTTGTTGCCGCCGTGCCTTCGAGCACCGTCCAGAAAACCCTGACGCCAGACGGCACCCGCCTGCTCAAGATTGGCGAGGCCGTCGAGTACGGCTCAGAGCATCTGGTCTTGGTCACCACCGACCGCACCACCGGGGTCGAACTTTCGCGCAAGCCACTCACCTGGTTGGTGGAGTACACCCTCGACGCCGATTCAGGCGTGCTGGAATTTGTGCGCCCACTGACCTCGACGGACGAACAGCTCAATCCACAGTCGCTGGAACTGACCTACCGCACGACCGACGCGCTGGGCCACCGCTACGTGATCGGCGGCGCGCAGGTCAAGACCACCCAGGGGCCTTTCAGTGCTTCGGCGGCCATCGTCTCGCTGCGCCAGGACGCTGACCACAACACCGTTACCTTCGGCACGCGGCTGAACTACACCCAGGGTACCAATACCGCCGAGGCGTATCTGGCCTATGCCCACGGGGTGCAGGCGACGCTGAGCGCCCAGACCCAGACCCAGGCATTGTCGGTCAGCGCCCGTGCCCGCACCCAGTCGGAAGGCTACGACGGTGTCGGCAAGGGCAGCATCGGCACGGACGTCGCGGTAGACGCCAGCTACAAAGTCACGCCGCAGTTCAGCGTGCAGGCGTCAGGCCTCTACGGACAGACCCCTTCGGGCAACAACGCCTCGCTCGCGGCGTCGGCCAATTACACGCTCGCGCCCTTCACGGTGGGAGCCGGGTTACGCCAGCAACTGCTGTCTAGTCCTGCCACCTTCGTGACCGCCAAGGCTGCTTACAACGGCCCGAAGCTGGGAGCCGAGGTCAGTCACGCTCAGGTGCTGAGCGGCCAGGGCGATCCGCAGACGCAGTTCAGTGTGCGCTACGCCCTGACACCTCAACTCAGCCTCAAGCTGACTGATCTGCTGACCTGGGGCAAGAGCAACCAGGCCGCCCTGGGTGTGGAAAACAAATTCGGCAACACCACCCTCAGCGCCAACTACGAATTGCCCAGCAGCGGCGGCCAGGGCAACCGCGCCCGCTTCGGGGCCAATACCCAGGTGCCGATCACCGACCGCCTGAGCGCCAATGTCCAGGCAGCCTACTCGGCAGATCTGGCCCAGGGCAAGAACACCACCGAGGGCGGCGTCGACCTGAGCTACCGGGGCGATCAGTTCACGGCCAGCGCCGGGATCAGTGCCAACTTGCCGAGCGACGGCGACGCCAAGCTGGTCTACAAGGGCGGCCTGAGCAGCTCGATTGGCCGGGTCTGGACCCTGGCCGCCGACGCCACCAGTGAGCGCTCAGCCGTCAGCGGCAACCGCTTGACCGTCTCGGCAGCGCTGCGTGACGGCCTGCTCGAAGGACTGGCTTACGTGCGTTACGCCGACGGCAGCCTCAAAGGAAACAGCACCGGCAGCGGCGAAGTGACTTCGCAGCTTGGCCTGACCTACCGCAAGCCGCAGTTTCAGGTGCGTGGGGCGCTGAATACCCTCGATACGCTGGGGGTGGATCACGGCCTGCTGATTCAGCCGCAACTCGGCGGCACGCTCTACCTCACCGACTGGCTGGGCATGGGAGTCTATGGCCGCGCCCTCTATCAGCCGGGATTGCAGCAAGTGCAGTGGGGCCTGGGTCTGGAAGGCACCGTGCGGGTCTTCGACGGCACCTGGGCCACCCTGGGCTACAATCCCACCGGCTTTAACGGCATCGGCAGCGACACCCACCAGGGCTTTTACCTGCGCCTCGACTTGCTGCTTCAGGAGAACAACCGATGAATCTGAACCTCTTTGCCCGGCGGCCCGCGTCCGCGCCGCGTCGCAACTTCATGGCAGTGGCAGCGCCGTCTACGGCTACGGCATCAGAGGCTCGGTACGCGTTCCGCCCGGTACCTGGGCCACCTTGGGCTACAACCCTACCGGCTTCGATGGGATCGGCAATCAATACACCAAAAAGGGAGCTTACGTGCGGCTTGATATGACTTTGGACGACAGCGTGGGGGAAAAGAAGTGAATCTGCACCACAAAAGACGACCTCTCCGACGCTTGTTGATCCTGCTGGCGGTGATTTCGGGGCTGGCCTCCGGCATGTCGGGCGCGGCCAACTACAACCTCAGGTTTGTCAATCCCGGAAATTGCCCTGCCAATGTCAACGGTGCCAACGCAGCCTTGAACAGCAGTTGCCGCTACACCAACGTGGTGGTCGACAATGCAGGCACTCCGCTTCCGGCAGCGTCCATCTACCAGCGCGACGTGATCGTGACGCTGAGCAAGTTGACAGGCGGCGCGGTGGTTGCAGGTACGACCACCAATCCGGACGCCTGGGACAACGACAAGTTGCAGCTTGACGGAGTCGGAGCTTTTCGTCCGGAGTTCTTCACGCCTACTGTGACGTCTCCCAATACGGCAGGCGCTACTGCATGGGCCGAATTCACCTTCCAGTTCGTGCCTACGGGGGGTGTGAGCACCACCACCACCCCACTTCCGGGCACGTTCTACATGACCAGCTTCGACACCGACGGCAATACCTCTACGCTGCGCGAGTTCATCGAATTTGTGGGCCCGAGCGCCAGCGGTATTTCGTCCAATCCAGCGAGCGCCGATCAGCTGGGGGCCGCTGTAGACGGTGGGACCAACTACGAAGCCATTACTGACGCCAATCAGGCGGCCATCGGGAGCGGCGCGGCCTACAAGGCCAGCGCTCAGTTCGCTACACCGGGGATCGTCAAGTTCGCGGTGGGTGCGCGGCAGGGCGCATCAAGTTGCTCTGATGCCTGTGAACGCCTGAGCGCCTACAGCTTTCAGGTGGCCGACTCGGTCGTGCTCTATCCCAGCGTAGACGGCTCCAAGTCGGTCAAACTGACCACCGACGCCGACGGCAACGGGGTGGTCAGCCCCGGCGACACCCTGACCTACACCGTGACTTACACCAACACCGGCAACGCCGCCGAGACGGGTTTTCAGATTACCGACGCGCTTCCTGCGGGCGTGACCATCACAGCGGCGGGCGCTCAGACGGTGCGCCTGAACGGCACGGTCACGGCGGGCGCACGCAACACCGGCTACACCGGGGCAGTAGGCAAGACTGGCCTGCTGGCGGCGGGGCGCACCCTCCCAGTGGGCGGTACGGTCAGCGTGAGTATTCCGGTCACCGTGAATGCGGTCGCCGCTGACAACACTGTCCTGAGCAATCAGACGAACAGCAGCGGCAGCTACACCAATGCCGCTGGAACCTCGCTGCCAGCCCCGGCAGCCGACTCCGACAACGTAGATTCCACCACAGTCTTTCCGCCCAGCACGGCGGCCACCACCGGCTTTGGTACGGTTCCGGCGGGCAGCGTGGCCCAGACCCAAGTGGCCAGCGTTGATCCGACGACAGTGAACGTGCGCCGTCTGCCGACCCTCACGCTTAGCAAGACCATCGCCGCTCCTGGCCGCGTGAACCCTGCCGACCAGTTCACGGTGCAGATCAAGAACGGGGCTACCGTCACAGCCAGTGCAAATACTACCGGTACCGGCACCACAGCGGCCACCGGGATCACTTCCCTGCTGAGTGGAACCAGCTATACGCTGACCGAGGTCATGGCAGCCGGTAGCATCTCGTCCCTGACCTCCTACACCACCGCAGCCTCCTGCACCAATAGTACGGTTGGCGGCCTCACCACCCTGCCAACCGGCGCTGGTCAGAGCTTCACGCTCACACCAGCACTGGGCGACGTCATCAACTGCACCCTGACCAACACTGCGAAACTGCCTTCCCTGAGCATCGGCAAGACCAACAACGGGCCGTGGGTGGCCAATCAGGCGGGCGCGACCTACACCCTGACGGTGAGCAACGCTGGTCCCGGCGCGACGAGCGGTGTGATCACCGTGCAGGACCAGTTGCCGGTCGGCATCACGCCGCGCAGCATCAGTGGCTTCACGAGCGGCACCTTCACCTGTACCTACCCTGACGAACTGGCGACGGGTTCGCCCGCCCCAGACCAGACCTACGCAGTGACGTGTACCAGCTCAGCCACTATCGCGTCCGGCGGAACCGCAACCATCACTCTGCCGGTCGAAGTCAATCCCAACGCGGTCGGCTCTGCGGTGAACTACGCCTCGGTGGGCGGCGGCGGCGATTCGCGCAACGCTGGCGCGGCCCCGACCCCCAGTGCCACATGCACGCCCACAGAGCTGTGTACCTCGAACCCCGTTACCGTGACCG
Organism: Deinococcus detaillensis; assembly: GCF_007280555.1. Classification (NCBI taxonomy): domain Bacteria; kingdom Thermotogati; phylum Deinococcota; class Deinococci; order Deinococcales; family Deinococcaceae; genus Deinococcus; species Deinococcus detaillensis. Next base: position 86,327 of record NZ_VKDB01000013.1, read on the forward strand.
ACGTCGCGTCGCCGCCGGTCTGCACGACTCCTGCTCAGACCACCAACCTGCTGACAGGGACGTACAGCTTCTATGATTCCGTCAATGGACAGAACATCACGCGGAATGTTCCGCTGATCGCCAACTCGCCCAACTATGTGAGTCGGGGTTCAGGTGCTGGAAAGGCTTATGTGGTCGACATGTCCTGGGGGTGGAACAACGGAACTGGCAACGCCCTATCACCCAAAGGCACCGTTTCCTTGCTAATCAACGGCACCGTGTACGCCACCCTGACCACCAACGACGGTTACAGCGGCTACGCCACATTTGCTGCCCTTAATGGAGCCACCATCGCGGGCAGCGAGATGGGACGGACCGCTGGGCTCGGTGCCGCTGCTGCCAACGCTTACGTGACGCTGCCCACCAGTGTGACCGCCATCTCGTCGGTGCAGGTTCGCTGGGTTCTTGGTGTGGCCCCCGGAAGCTCTTCCGACGACGACGGCGGCGTGATCATCAGGTCGATCAATGCCTGTGCTCAGTACCCGGTGATCACCCTGCTCAAGCTGGGGCGCAATGTCAGCGCATCGCCCTCTCAACCTTTCATTGGCAGCGTGGGCAGCATCGGGGCCAAACCTGGCGATACAGTGGAATACTGCGTCGTCTACAGCAACACGGGCGGCGCAGCACCCAACTTCAAACTGACCGACAACGTGCCTGCCGAATTGAACGCTTTAGTTGATGGGTACGCCACAGGCCGAGGTGTCCGCTGGGCCGACGGGACTGTCATTGCGGTGGGCGCGACTGCTGCCCCCACAGGCAGCGACCTGACTAGCATTGACACTGACACCGATAAGGGCAGCTTGACCACTACTCTTGGCCTGGGCAAAGGCATCATGACGCTTGACCTCGGCACAGCTGGATTGGCGGCTGGCGGCAAAGGTACCGTTTGCTTCCAGACCAAAGTCCCTTAAGCTTCCACCCTCCCCGAATGCCCCGGCGGCTCCACTTTCACAGGTGGGGTCGCCACTTTTCATCTAAGCCGCCCGCCACACAAGTGGTCTGTAAGACTTCACGCCCTAGAATTCACCCGTGAATCTGGATGTGTACGTCGTCATCGTTCTGTTTGTCCTGGGCCTGCTGATCGGCTCGTTTTCCAACGTGCTGATCTGGCGCTTGCCCAGAGGCGAAAACGTGGCTTTTCCGCCGAGCCACTGCCCCAACTGCAACCACCAGCTCGGCCCGCAAGATCTGGTGCCGGTGGTGTCGTGGGCCTTGCTGGGCGGTAAGTGCCGCTACTGTAAAGCGCCGATCAGTGCCCGCTATCCCATCATCGAGCTGATCAGCGGCTTCGGTTATGCGGCCATCGCCCTGCTGTTTCCGCTCAGCAGCTTCGGCGCGGGCGTCGTCGGGCTGTGCCTGCTGTTTACCATTTTGCTGGTCGCCTCTATCGTTGACTTTGAGACCTACACCATTCCCGATGAGCTGACCATCCCCGGCACCGCCATCGGCCTGATTTTTGGCGCGGTCAACGGCGCGGCCCTCTCCCCTCTGCCCAATTTTGAAGCGGCCCTACGCGGAGCATTGATGGGCGCGGGCGTGCTGGTCGTCATCAGCTTGCTGGGCGGTTGGGTACTGCGGCGCTTTCGTGAGCGCCTGTACCCCGAGGTGCCGATTGGCTATCAGCAGATCGCGCTGGCCCTCTTTGGCGGCGTGCTGTTCGGCGGACTGTGGGGCAGTTGGTGGGCGGCTTTGGCGGGCGGCGCGGCACTGGGCGTCATTTCCACTGTCATCAATGTCGCGGCCCGGCGAGTCGTGCGCGTTCCCGAACTGCTGACGCTGGGCGGCTCACTGCTGGGTCTGGCTTTTTTCAGCGCACGTGGCAGCCTTTCGCTGCTGACGGGTCTTCAAGGTGGCCTCGCCGCTGCGGGGGCTCTCAGTCTGCTGGCGGGGGCGTACTGGTGGCTGAGCAGTTCCAACGACACCGCCGAGGACGACGACAGCCCCAGCGACCCCACCGCGATGGGCTTTGGGGACGTGAAGCTGGCCGCCGTCATCGGGGCATTTCTGGGTTTCGAGCGCTTGCTGGTGGCCCTGGCAGTGGCGGTGGTGGCGGGCGCGGTGCTGGGCTTGATCCAGCGCTTTACCGGTGGCGAAAACAAACTCAAATTCGGGCCGTATTTGGCGATAGGCGCGGTGGTGGCCTTGCTGTGGGGCGCGGCGATTATTGAGGCTTATCAGGGGTATTTGGGGCTGTAGACGTCCCTGAGCAGTGGACGCATAGAAGTGGGGAGCGGGCCGAGTGGCAAGCCTGCTCCCCATATCCATTTACCGCACCGCTTGCAGCACCTTGCTGTACGCCCCTGCAAAGGCGGCTTGGTCAATCGACTTGCTGTCGTTGCTGGTGGCGCTCACGCAAACCGTGCGCCCGTCTTGCGTCGTCACCTGCGTGGTCAAGTTCAGCACGCCGCCTTCGCTGCCGCCTTTGTAACTGACCGTCTTAAACAAGCTGGGATCGGCCACGCCCGCTTCAACTTGCATCAGCGGCAGGGCAGCGACTTCGTTCATGAGGCCGCACAGCGTCGTGACCGGCACAAACCATTCCACTTGCGGCGAGGTGATGGCGTCTGCGGCAAACAAACTCACGCTCGGCAGCGGCGCGGCGGCGGCTTGCTCCAGCACCGCTTGCTTCTGGGCGTCGTTGCCACTGAGGTAGGCGTCCAAGAGCGCTTTGTTGGCCGGATTCTTGAGGGCGAAAAATTCGCGGGTGTTGGGCAAGGCTGCTTGTCCAAGCCGCTTGGCCACGCCGCCGCGCCCCACCAAACGCAGCAGCACGTTGGTGGCGGTGTTGTCACTCTGTGAGATCATCAGCGTCGCCAAACTCTGCAAGGTCAGCGGGGCGTTGTCGGGCCACGTCTGCAAGAAGCCGCTGGGCAAGGCTTTATCCTGTGCCTGCACCGTAGTGACTTCCGACCACTGGTGCTGCCCCGTTTTCATCTGGGCCAGCAACTCGGCCATGATGCCCAGTTTGAAGGCCGAGCCAACCGCCAGTTTTTGATCTGGATTGAGGCTGCCCGTCACCTTGCCGTTTTCGACGACCACCACGCTGTTTTGCCCGGCCAGTTTGCCAAAAGCGCTTATGGACTCAGCCAAGTTCGGTTTTTGGTTGGGTGTGCCCGCGCCGAGCAGAAGTCCAGTGAAGCGGCCCTGCGCGTCCACACTCGCTCCCTTGATCGGTAAAGTCCCGTCAGTGAATTTGGCAGTGAACCCACCGTCCTTGCCCGCTTCCACACTTTGAAAGGTGCCGAGGCCGCTGCTGGCACTCGCCAAAATGGGGGAGAGCTGCGTCACCGGCACCTGCTTGAGGAAGTCAGCAGAAAACCACTCGGGGCTGAGCGTTTTGGCTGACAAAAGGCGCGTGAGGGCGGCTTGCACAGTGGTTGCCGCGTTTGAAGTCGGAGCGGCTGAAGTGGGCGGGGCCGTGGGGGTTGCAAGCGCGGGCTGAGCGGGGGCAGCTGAAGTGGGCGCGGTGTTGGCCTGCTGTCCCCGCAAAAACAAGCTGGTGAATTGGCCTGCCGCGTTGAGCTGGGTCTCCACCGTGACTGTGCCGCCCACGTAGCGCAGGCGGTAGCGATTACTACCGAGGTCGTCCACGCTCTGGAACGCGCCGTACTGCTCTTTAAAGCTCCGAAAGCCGCCCGCCACTTGCGGCAGAGCGCTGGCAAAATCAGGCGTAAACCAACCAGCTTCCACTTTGTCCGCCGCTGCCAAGCGGGTCAGTGCGGCCTGCGGTGTGAGAGCGGCGGTGCTGGTCGCTGGCGCAGCAGTTTGGGCGGTCGTCTGAGCTGTGGTCGTCTGAGCCAAAGTAGAAGAACCAAAAGTGATGCCGAGGAGGGCGGTGAGAAGCAACTTGTTCATGCTTACGACTATGCGTGAAGGGCGTTCAGAGTTGCAAGCCCAAAAAAGCGGCCCCACTTTGGAAGCCGCTTGGCGCTGCTTTGCTGCTCAGGTGGATTGGGTTACTTGACTAAGCCCAGATCCCGCACGGCGTCCCGCTCTTCTTCCAGTTCCTTGGCAGTGGCGTCCATTTTGGCGCGGCTGAAGTCGCTGACAGGCAAGTCCTGCACGATGGCGTATTTGCCGCCTTTGACGGTGACCGGAAAGCCGTAGATCAGGCCCTTGGGAATGCCGTAACTGCCGTCCGAAGGAATACCCATGCTGACCCACTCGCCGTCTTTGGTTCCCAGCGCCCAGTCGTGCATGTGGTCGATGGCCGCGCTCGCCGCACTCGCCGCGCTGCTGGCTCCCCGCGCCTCGATGATGGCGGCTCCGCGCTTGGCCACCGTGGGGATGTACTCTTCTTCGTACCACTGCTGATCGACCAAGTCCAGCGCCTTCTTGCCGCCGACGGTGGCCTGCGACAAATCAGGGTACTGGGTGGAGCTGTGATTGCCCCAGATGGTCAGGTTCTTGACGTCGCTGACCAGCGAATCCGTTTTGGCGGCGAGCTGCGAAATGGCGCGGTTGTGATCGAGTCTGACCATCGCCGTGAACTGCCCGGCGTCCAGTTTGGGGGCGTTTTGCTGGGCGATCAGGGCGTTGGTGTTGGCGGGATTGCCGACCACCAAGACTTTCACGCCCCGGCTGGCCACTTCGCTGAGCGCTTCGCCCTGCGGCTTGAAGATGCCGCCGTTGGCCGACAGCAAGTCCCCGCGCTCCATACCGGCCTTACGCGGCATTGCGCCGACCAACAGCGCGTAGTCGGCGTCTTTGAAGGCCACCATCGGGTCGTCGCTGGTGACAATGCCGTGCAGCAAAGGAAACGCGCCGTCGTTGAGTTCCATCACGACGCCGCTGAGCGCTTTGAGGGCGGGCGTGACTTCGAGGAGTTGCAAAATGATCGGCTGATCTTGGCCGAGCATGTCGCCCGCCGCGATGCGGAACAGCAAGCTGTAGCCGATTTGTCCAGCTGCGCCGGTGACGGCCACACGTACAGGTTCTTTCATGAATGGTTCCTCCTGAGTTCTTGCGTAGGAATTTGAATGCGCGTTTATGCTACCCCACCCGGCGAGGTCAGCGGGTTCAGGTTCCTTTGTGGGTAACGGCGGCGTGGCGTAGCGCCAACAAAAAACTCCACCCTCACGTGGAGAGTGGAGCTGAGCCCGCAAGCGGTTATTCGCTTTTGGTTTCGGGAGCAGTTTGCTCGGTTTCGGCTGCTTCCGGAGCGGCAGCTTGCTCTGCGGCCTTTGCTTCCTGGGCAGCGGCTTCAGCTTCCTGAGCGGCGGCAGCTTCTTGGGCAGCTTTGGCAGCGGCTTCGGCGTCCTTGGCAGCTTGGGCTTCCTGCGCGGCTTTGTCCAGCGTTGCTTGTTCGGCGGCGGCGGCTTTGGTGCGCTGATCGCGGGCGGCGTCTTTCATTACGCGGCCACGGTCATTCTTGATGCGGGCCGCTTTACCACGCAGTTCGCGCAAGTAATACAGCTTGGCACGGCGCACTTTGCCGCGCTCCAAGATGGTGATTTTGCTGATCAGCGGGGTGTTGAAGGGAAACACGCGCTCCACGCCCTCGCCGAAAGAAATCTTGCGAACCGTAAAGCTTTTGCGGCTGCCGCCAGCATTGATGGCGATGACGACGCCTTCAAAGGCTTGCACGCGGGTGCGGGTGCCTTCGACCACTTTGGTTTCCACGCGTACGGTGTCGCCCGCTTGGAAATCCGGCGCATCGGCTTTGATGTGCGGCTGCTCGATGGAGCGCAAAATAGCGCCACGGTTGATTCTGGGGATGCTGCTCTTGGTCATGGTTGGTTCTCCTTTGCGCTGGCGGATCACACCACCTCTTGCCACGCGGCAAGCAGATGTGTTCACAGTCGCGGGTGCTGCTGTCCTCGCCGCTCGGCCTTCGCCGGGGCAACCTCAGAAGTATAAGGGCACAGGAGCGCAAGGTAAAGCCCTCTTTGCGGCGCGGAGGTGTCGTGGTTGACAATGCCTCAGGGCGCGGCTATCCTTTAACCCGCTGCGAAAGCGGCTGCGCCGAGGTCTGAAGTTCAGTTCCGAAGCGCGAAATATCTGGTCTGGTAGTGTAGCGGTTAGCATATCTGCCTGTCACGCAGAAGGTCGCGGGTTCAAATCCCGTCCGGACCGCCAGATGGCAAAGTAGCTCAGTCGGTAGAGCAAACGACTGAAAATCGTTGGGTCGCCGGTTCAAGTCCGGCCTTTGCCACCATCTCAAACTCCCTCGTCTTTTGGCGGGGGGTTTTTGTTTTGCACTCTGAGAATCAGCACGTCGAAGTGGGAAAGACCGGTAAAGGCCCTTCCCGCTTCTGTGTTGTGTTATCTACTCAAAATTTAGTCGTGTGCGGCGGCCAGCTCCTTATGGCTCTCGCCAAACTGCTGCGCTTCAGTGCTGCCCGCCAGCGCGGTGGTGCTGCTTTTGCCGCCCGCCGCCGCGTTGGACACCAAGTCAAAGTAGCCCGTTCCGACCTCGCGCTGGTGCTTGACCGCCGTGAAGCCGCGCTTCTGCGCCGCGAATTCTTTTTCCTGCAACTCCACGAAGCTTTTCATCTGGTTTCTGGCGTAGCCGTAAGCCAGCTCGAACATCCCGTGATTGAGGCTGTGGAAGCCCGCCAGCGTAATGAACTGGAACTTATAACCCATCTTGCCGAGTTCGACTTGAAACTTGGCGATCGTTTCGTCGTCCAAGTTCTTCCGCCAGTTGAAGCTGGGCGAGCAGTTGTAGGCCAGCAGTTTGCCGGGAAACTGAGCGTGAATGGCCTCGGCAAAGCGGCGGGCGTCGTCCAAGTTCGGCACGCTGGTTTCGCACCAGATCACGTCGGCGTAGGGTGCATATGCCAAGGCGCGGCTGATGGCCTGCTCCATGCCGGGTTTGACATAAAAAAAGCCCTCGGGGGTGCGCTCGCCAGTGCAAAAGGCTTTGTCGTTCTCGTCGATGTCGCTGGTCAGGAGGTTGGCGGCGTCGGCGTCGGTGCGGGCGATCAGCACCGTCGGCACGCCCGACACGTCGGCGGCCAAGCGGGCGGCGTTCAGCGTGCGGATAAATTGGCTGGTCGGCACCAAAACTTTGCCGCCCAGGTGCCCGCATTTTTTCTCGGAGGCGAGTTGGTCTTCAAAGTGAACGCCCGCCGCGCCCGCCTCGATCATCGCCTTCATCAGCTCGAAGGCATTGAGTGGCCCGCCGAATCCGGCCTCAGCGTCGGCCACGATGGGCGCGAAGTAATCGATCTCGCCCTCACCTTCAGAATGTTGAATCTGATCGGCGCGGCGCAGGGTGTTGTTGATCCGCTTGACCACGTCCGGCACCGACGAGGCCGGGTAAAGGCTCTGATCCGGGTACATCTGGCCCGCGTTGTTGGCGTCGCCCGCCACCTGCCAGCCGCTCAGATAAATGGCCTTGAGGCCGGCTTTGACCTGCTGCATGGCCTGATTGCCAGTCAGTGCGCCGAGGGCATTGACGAAGTCTTCTTGCTTCATCAGTTGCCACAGCTTTTGTGCGCCGTGCTTGGCCAGCGTGTGCTCGATGTGGAGGCTGCCGCGCAACTTGACCACTTCGGCGGCGCTGTAGTTGCGCTGAATGCCTTGCCAGCGCTCTTTGGTTTTCCAGGTCTTTTCCAAAATCTCGGCGGGCGTGCGGGGATTGGTCATGGTCGGCTCTCCTTGTGAGGGAAAGAAGTCCCTGCCTTCAGAGCCGTTCTCTGAAGTGTCGGGCCTTCTTTTGAATGTCTCATGCTGGCAGAGCTGAGCTGCTTCGGGGCGTGTTGTACCCGTGCTGGACAGCGTTATCTGATTTGAGGCGTACACCGGAGAAGTGGTGTAGTCGGGCGGGGAAGTACACCACTCGGAGCTCGGCAGCTTACCGCAGCACTTCTTCGTCCACCTTCGGGAGCGGCGCGTGCGCTCCGCCCTTGCGCGGGCGGGGGCCGTGCGGAGCGGTCACGGCGGCGAGGTGGTCGCCCTGCTGATCGTCGGGACGGGTGGGCCGAGCAAACAAGCGAATCAGCAGCGAACGCACAGCTGAAAGTAGGTTCATGCTTCAGTCTAGAGCTTCTTTATGCTGCAGCTTCGTTATTCTGCTTGAGTTTGTAGCTGCGCCACACGCCCCTGCACGTACAGTTCCAAAATCTGCACGGCGGCGGCTTCATCCAAGTCGGTTGCGCCAAGCTCGCGGGCGCGGCGTGTGGTGAAGCGCTCATCTTGGTACACCACCTCGGCTCCCACCTTTTGCAGCTCGCGCCCAAACGAGCGCACCCGGTCAGCCGTTGGACTGGCCGAGCCGTCGATGCTCAGCGGCAAGCCCAAGACCAACACGGCGGCGGCCTCTTGGCGCTGCTTGTGCAAAATGGCTTTGAGATCGCGGGGCAGCCGGGTGCGGTCAAAGCTGCCGCGCCCGAACACCAACGCGCCTTTATTGACGGCGTAGCCCACCCGATTTTTACTGACATCGAGGGCGAGGAAAACGGGTAGGCTCGGCTGGCTCATGCGCCAAGTGTAGCGGCTGCCAGGATCGCTGTCATAGGCTAGGGCCATGAACACGGTTGCCCTCACCAGTATTGCCCTGCAAACCTTCTTGACCATGGTGGTGGTCATGGATCCTATCGGGCTGGCCCCGCTCTACATCGGCCTGGCCAGCAACCGTTCCAGAGCAGATCGCCGCTCGATTGCCCTCAAAGCCTCACTGGTGGCCGGCGGAATCATCTTCACGTTTGGGCTGATCGGCAAACCGCTGCTCGATTATCTGGCGATCAGCCTCGACGCTTTCAAAGTGGCGGGCGGCGTGCTGCTGTTTCTGATCGCGCTGGATATGGTCTTTGGGCGCGGTAACCTCAGCCACGAGCCGTCGCAAAAAGACCAGATGCCCGATCCGCACGAAGCGCAGGGAGAAGCTGCTCAAACGGAAGCTCCCAAGACAGAAGCCCTTAAGGCTGCGCCGACTCCGACTGCTCAGGCCCACCTCAGCAGCGCCGCCGACATCAGCGTGTTTCCGCTGGCCATTCCGCTGATCGCTGGCCCCGGCACGCTGGCCAGCATCATGATCTTGGCGGGCGGAGCGCACGGACAGGCGCTGCTGCTCGGCGGGGTCTTCGTGGTCACGGCGGCGGTGTTGGTGCTGTGCTACCTCGCTATGCGGCTGTCGGGGCCCATCGCCCGCTTGATGGGCGAGTCGGGCATTCACGTCATCACCCGAGTATTGGGCGTGCTGCTGGCAGCTTTGGCGGTGCAGTACGTCGCCGATGGAGTCAAGGGATTTCTCGCCTAATCCGCGAAAGCTGCGGCTTACACCTGCGCCTTGACGCTTAGGCCGCCTAAGCTGTTCGGCGCAACATTTTGCTGACGATTTGCGTTTAAAATAATTCAATGAACGGGCCAGAGACTTTTGCTGCGCCTTTACGGGTGGCCACGAATCTGAACGTGCCGCGCGTGCTGGTGCTGAACGCTTCTTACGAACCGCTGCACGTCACCAGTGCCAAGCGGGCCATCACTCTCATTCAGTACGGTGTCGCCGAAGTCCTGGAAAACAGCGACGACGTGGTGCGCTCACCCAGCACGGTTCTGGCGGTGCCCAGCGTGATCCGGCTGCGGCGCTACATCCGCCGCCCGCGCATCCACCCGATTCCCTTCAACCGCCGCAACGTGCTGAGGCGCGACGCTTACACTTGCCAGTACTGCGGTGAGAAGGGTGATCTGACGCTCGACCACGTGCAGCCGCGCTCCAAAGGCGGGCGGCACAGTTGGGAGAATGTGGTGGTGGCCTGCCGCGCCTGCAACCAGCGCAAGGGCGACCGTACCCCCGAGCAGGCCGCTATGCCGCTGAGACTGCGACCACGCGCCCCCAGCTTCGGCTTTTACGCGCAGGGTCAGTTTGCCCAGGACCGCAACGAGTGGCACAAGTATTTGAATCTGTGATTAAGAGAAGTGCCGCCCGTTACCGTGGGCAGCACTTCTTTTAAGTTCATGTCTTCAAGCTTGAACGTTGGTGCTCTTTTTGTGCGGCATTTCTGCTCCCGATTGCTGGTGGCCCGCACTGAAGCCCGCCTGAGCGCCGAGCTGCCAAGCCAGTTTGAGCATAAACAAAACCGCTTCGTCGTCACCTTTGGCCATCAAATCGCGCAGGTGTTCGGGCAAGCCTTCGGGCAAAGGCATTTGCTTGAGCTGCTCGCCGTACTCGGCCCGCAGATTCTCAAACCATTCCACGTAAGGATTCATCATCGTCCAAATCTAACACAACCACACTCAAGGAATGTAAGTTTACAAGCTGATTTTTGAACTGGATGCATCTGGTAAGCGAGCGGACAGAAGTTGGCGGGATAGCCCCTAGACTGCGCTCATGGCTTTTCCTGACCTTCATTCGTTCATGGCCCTCCTCGAAGCGCGGGGTGAGTTGCTGCGAATCAGCACCCCCGTCAGCAGCGACCTCGAAATCACCCAAATCGCCGACCGAATGGTCAAAGGCGCTGGCCCGGCTCTGCTCTTCGAGAACGTCCGTTTGATGGACGGCAGCCCCAGCGCTTTTCCCGTCGTGATCGGCTTGGTGGGCACCCGCGAGCGCACCGCCCTTTCACTGGGCGTCAGCGACCTCGACGAACTGGCGGTGCGGGTCCGCGCCCTGATCGACATCAAAGGCAGCGGCGGGCTGCGCGGCCTGCTCTCCAACTTGCCCAAACTGGGCGACGCCGCTCATTTGCTGCCCAAGCGGGTGAGCCGCGCCGCCGTGCAAGAAGTCGTCTGGACCGGCGACGAAGTGGACTTGACCAAATTGCCCGTCCTCAAGTGCTGGCCCCTCGACGGCGGCCCCTTCGTGACGCTGCCGCTGGTCATCACCAAAGACCCCGAAACCGGCGAGCGCAACATGGGCATGTACCGGATGCAGGTGATGGGCAAAAACACCACCGGGATGCACTGGCAGCGCCACAAAACCGGCACCAAGCATCTGGAGAAAGCCAAGAAGCTGGGCCAGCGCTTGGAAGTGGCGGTGGCTCTCGGCGGTGACCCGGCCCTGATCTACGCCGCCACCGCGCCACTGCCGCCGATTCCGGGTCTGGACGAATTTGCGTTGGCGGGTTACTTGCGCGGCCAGCGCTACCCGGTCATCAAAGGCGTCACGGTTGATTTGGAGGTGCCGGCCAACGCCGAGTTTATTTTGGAAGGCTACGTCGACCCGGCAGAAGAATGGGTGATGGAAGGGCCGTTTGGCGACCACACCGGCTTTTACACCCTGCCTGACCTCTACCCGCGTTTTCACGTCACCGCCGTGACCATGCGCCGGGGAGCGGTCTACCCGGCGACCATCGTGGGCCGCCCGCCGATGGAAGACGCTTACCTGATCGAAGCCAGCGAGCGCCTGTTTTTGCCCGCCGCCCAATTGATCTTGCCGGAAATCAGCGATTACCACATGCCGCCCGTCGGCGTAGCCCACAACTTGGTGGTGGTCAGCATCAAAAAGGCTTTCCCCGGTCACGCCTACAAAGTCGCCAACGGTCTGCTGGGCCTTGGTCAGATGATGTTTGCCAAAGTCATCGTGGTGGTGGACGACGATGTGACGGTCAATGAGATGTCTGCCGTGTGGCAGCGGGTGGCGCAACTGGTCGAGCCGGGCCGAGACAGCCTCGTGTCACGCGGCCCGATTGACGCTCTCGACCATTCCAGTCGGACCTGGAGTTACGGCGGCAAACTGATTCTCGACGCCACCCGTAAACTCCCCGAAGAACTTGGCTCGGCCCTGAGCAGCCGGGAACAGCAGGGCGATCAGGCGGGGAAAGACCAGCTGGGAGAGGAAGCCAGCATTCCCGCTGTGCAGCTGAACCGCGAGCTCCCCAGCTTTGAAGGCGTCAAAGATCAGCTTCAAACCCCAGATGGGTACTGGTACGTCTCACTGACCAAAACCCGCCCATATCAAACGGCAGCGTTGGCCGCTGCATTTGCCGCTGATCCGGCGGCAGCAGGCGTGCGCCACCTGCTCATCACCGACGACCAGACCGACGTTCACGATGCGGGCGATGTGTGGTGGACGATTCTCAACAACATTGATCCTGAACGCGACGTCAGCGTGCAAGGTGATTTGCTCGTCTGGGACGGCACCCCCAAGCTTCCTGAGGAAGGCTTTGTGCGCGTCTGGCCGCCCAAAATTAACATGAACGCAGAGGTGGTTCGGCGGGTCGAAGCGTTGTGGCATCTCTACCCTCTGCCAGAGCATTTACGTGGCGCTCAAAGCTGACTGAGCGCTGTTTCACAGCCGGATTTTGGGTTTCCCTAAGCACCTCGTGGAACTGTAAGTGACAAACAGTTGACAAGAATGGGAAAGGGGGGTATTGTTTCTGAGCCTCCGAGTGAGGCGAGACGCATGACAGATGAACGGTAAGTGACGATGAGGGCTGCTCCGACAGGAGCAGGTGAGCGGTTCATTCCCCCGAATGAACTCCAGATTCACGCTCGGTCT
>NZ_VKDB01000014.1 GCF_007280555.1 Deinococcus detaillensis
GCCTTTAGTCTACAGATTTTCCGAATAGACTCTAACACAGCTTCGAAGGAGAGGGAGTGAACGGGCTGGCCGTCCCAAGAAAATAAGCCTTATCTAGCCCCTATCCGGTCGTTGCTGATTCAAAATCAACCCTTCTTTTGCTTTGCCGACAGCAGCCGCAACACTTCCCGCGCCGACTGCAAAATCGGCGTGCCCGGCCCGAAAATACCCGCTACGCCCGCTTCCCGCAGGGCCGCGTAATCCTGCTGGGGAATCACCCCGCCCGCGATCACCAGAATGTCGCCCGCTTCTTCAGCCCTCAGCGCTTCGATCAGCGCCGGAATCAGGGTCTGGTGGCCCGCCGCCTGACTGGACACGCCCACCACGTGCACGTCGTTTTCGGTGGCTTGCCGCGCCGCTTCGTCCGGCGTCTGAAACAGCGGCCCCACGTCCACGTCAAAGCCCAGATCGGCAAAGCCGCTGGCGATCACCTTCGCGCCCCGGTCATGGCCGTCCTGGCCCAGCTTGACGACCAACATACGCGGGCGGCGGCCCTCGGCCTCGGCAAAGGCTTCGATCTCGGCCTGAAGCTGGGCAAAGTCGGCGTCGCCCGCGTAGCCCTGCGCGTAGACCCCGCTTAAAGTTTTCACCTCAGCCTGGTGGCGGCCCCATACGCCTTCGAGCACCACCGACAGCTCGCCCACGGTGGCCCGCGCCCGCATGGCTTCCACGCTGAGGGTCAGCAAATTGCCCTCGCCGGTGCGGGCGCACTCGACCAAGCCTTCCAAGGTGCGGGTCACGGCGGCCAGATCGCGCCCGGCTTTAACTTCCTCCAAGCGGCGCAACTGCGAATCGCGCACGCTGTCATTGTCGATTTGCAGCACGTCCACCGCCGTCGGCTCGCTCGGCTGGTATTTGTTGACGCCCACGATCACGTCTTCGCCCCTATCGATCCGGGCCTGCTTACGGGCCGCCGATTCCTCGATGCGGAGCTTGGGCAAGCCCGACGCCACCGCTTTGGTCATGCCGCCGAGTTCCTCAACCTCGCCAATCAGGCGGCGGGCTTCGTCGGCGAGGTCTGCAGTCAGGCGCTCCATCAGGTACGAGCCGCCCCAGGGATCGACCACCTGCGGAATGCCGGTTTCTTCCTGCACGATCAGTTGGGTGTTGCGGGCAATGCGGGCCGAGAAGTCGGTGGGGAGGCCAATCGCCTCGTCAAACGAGTTGGTGTGGAGGCTCTGAGTGCCGCCGAACACCGCCGCCAGCGCTTCCACCGTCGTGCGAACCACGTTGTTGTAGGGGTCTTGCTCGGTCAGGCTCCAGCCTGAAGTTTGGCAGTGGGTTCTCAGAGCGCTGCTGAGCGGATTTTTGGGGTTGAAAGGAGCCAGTAACTCCGACCACAGCAGCCGCGCCGCCCGCAATTTGGCGACTTCCATATAAAAATTCATGCCTATGGCGAAGAAAAACGACAGACGCGGCGCGAATTCGTCAATGTCCAGCCCTTTCTTCAAAGCCGCCCGCACGTATTCGAGGCCGTCCGCTAAGGTATAAGCCAGCTCCAAAGCGGCATTCGCGCCCGCTTCTTGCAAATGGTAGCCGCTGATCGAAATAGAATTGAAGCGTGGCATTTGCTTGGCCGTGTATTCGATGATATCGGCCACGATCTGCATACTCGGCGCGGGCGGATAAATATAAGTGTTACGAACCATGAACTCTTTGAGAATATCGTTCTGAATGGTGCCGGAGAGTTCCGAGAGCGCCGCGCCCTGTTCCTCACCTGCCACGATGAAAGCCGCCAGAATCGGCAGCACCGCTCCGTTCATGGTCATGGACACTGACATTTCGCTCAGGGGAATGCCCTCGAACAAAATCTTCATGTCTTCTACCGAGTCGATGGCCACGCCCGCTTTGCCCACATCACCGGTAACGCGGGGATGGTCGGAGTCGTAACCCCGGTGGGTCGCCAGATCGAAGGCCACACTGAGACCCTTTTGCCCGGCGGCGAGGTTGCGGCGGTAAAAAGCGTTGGACGCTTCAGCCGTCGAGAATCCGGCGTACTGACGAATCGTCCAGGGGCGGGCGGCGTACATGGTGGCGCGGGGGCCACGCGTGTACGGTGGCAAGCCCGGCAAGCTTGGCGTCAAATCCTGCGTGTCGGCGGCGGTGTAGAGCGCTTTGAGGGTCAAACCCTCCGGGGTCAGGCGGCTGAGCGTGCTGGGATCAGCGCCGCGCAGGTCTTTGCGGGCGAGCGCTTCCCAATCGTTCAGGGGAGGCCCATTAAGCGTGGGGGCGTCGGTCATGATGGCTCCTTATTTGAAATCATGATAGCGGCATGGCGCGTCTAGACAAGAACACCCAAAGCCTACTTGTAAAGGGTGCGTGAAGTGAACCGCTTCACATCAAAGCATCGAGTCGGTCAAGCTAAGACCATGAAGATGAACAAATGGATGCAGGGCGCGGCGCTGCTCGGCGGATTGACTTTGGCGAGCTGTGCCCCTACCCAGATGAATAGCGGCAACATGGGCATGATGCGCCAAACGCAGGGCCGTCTCAGTGTGGCTCAGCCTGCGCCCACCGTCGGCACAAGTACCCTGACGCTCAGCAGTGCCCAGTTCCGCGACGGCGGCACGGTGCCGATGGAGCAGGTCGGCAGCGGCGGCTGCACCGGCATGAACGTCTCGCCTGCCCTGAGCTGGAGCGGCGCACCGGCTGGCACCGTCAGCTACGTCCTGACCACTTACGACCCCGACGCGCCCACCGGCAGCGGCTTTTGGCACTGGGTGGTCTACAACATTCCCGCCAGCGCCAGCAGCTTGGACAAGGGCGCAGGCTCAGGCACCTTCAACTTGCCCGCCGGAGCCATGCAGGTCAACAACGACGGCGGCTCGGCGGGCTACACCGGCCCCTGCCCGCCTCCCGGCCCAGCCCACCACTACATCTTCACGCTCTACGCCCTCAATAAAACGCTGGACTTGCCCGCTGGCGCGGCCGCCGCTTATGTCGGCTTCAATTTGAACGGCGCAACGATTGCCAAGACGAGTATTTCGGCCACCTACGGGCGCTGAGTTAAAGCGGGAAGTGGGAAGCTAACTGAGAGACATCCACAGCGTCAGCCGTGAACCACCAGCCACGCCTGCGCCGCCTCAAGCACTTCCAACTGATCGGCCCAGAACAGCGCGGGCGGCTGCGTAAATGGGTGCCATTCCAGCGAGTAACCAATTTCGAGCGGTTGCCCGTTGGTTTGATTTGTGCGGCACAGAAAAAATCGGTTCTGAACCCAGCGGGTGCGGGCAAAGTTCTCGCGCTCCCATACGCCGAGCTCGGCCAGAACTTCAAAGTCGGTCAGTCCAGCTTCCTCGTTCACCTCTCGGCGCAGGGCGGTGAGCGGGTCTTCGCCGGATTCAATGCCGCCTTTGGGGAAAGTCAGGCTGCCATCGGCCTCGCGCACGACAGCCAGCCACTCGTCACGCAAGATGACCGCGCCAGCGCCGAGGCGCAGAGGCAAGCCAGACGGATTAATCAAGAATGATTTCCCCTCTTGGGGTGTCCAATACGGCCCGCAGGCTCACGGCTGGCGCAGCCTCAATCTCCACCAGCTTAAGAAGTTCGAGCCGCGTCAGCGCCGAACGGAGTTCATTCGGCTGCGGCGTGAGCAGTGTCAAACCTTGCAGGCGCACGCCGACATCTGGCAGCGTTTTGGCGGGCATATCGGTCTGCCAATCAATCAGGCTGGGCAACACGCCTCCCAGCGGAAGCGAGCCGTCGGCAGGAACCGTCAGCGTCCAAGCGAAACGGCCACGTTCCAGAGAAAGGGTTTGCCCCTGAGCAGGCAGCGGCGCGGCGACTGTGCTGGCCACCCAGTGAACCAGGGCAGGCCCAGCTTCCAGCCGCTTACGCATGGCGGGCGTGTCCAGCCCGAACCAACGCGGGCGGGTGGGCGCGGGTGCATCGGGGTTGACGGCAATCACTTCCAAATAAGCCAACCCCAAACTCAGCAAACGGTTGTGGGTGCCGAAGGTGGGATGCTCACCGCCGGGCGAGAGCGAAACGCCCAGACGGTCTTCGAGCCACATTACGCCTTCCAGCAAGCTGCGGGCGGCGATCACCAGATGGTCGATCATGCGCCGCGTGCCCGGCTCATCACCGCGAGGTCGCCCAGCACGATGGCCGCCGCTTTCTCGCCGCTCTCCATCGCGCCCTGAATGCCGCTCATGGAAGTGATTTCACCGGCCAGCAGCACGCCGGGCAGGTGGGTGGCGTGACCTGGCAGGCTGGCCGCGTAATCGGGCGGCTGGGGATACTGGGCGTAGGAGATACGCTCCACTGCGATGGTTTTCAGGTTTTCAACACCTGCGCCGTACCAGACTCTCAATTCGGCCCGCACTGCCACGTCCAGCTCAGCGTCGCTCAGGGCAGGGTCGCCCAGCACTGTGACGGTCAGCAGCGCTTGACCGGTGGGGGCACGTTCAGGCAGCAGATGGCTGAGCCACTGAGCGTTATTGATCAGCCCGTCACGCGGATTAAGCATCAAACGGTGCTCAGCGTCGAGCGCCGGCGAGCTGGAGTAATACAGGTAAGTGCTGCTGACTTTGCCACGCCCGATCTCCTCACCGAGAAGCTGGCCTGCGCTGGCCGGGTCGGTGGCCACGATGACCTGCAGCGCTTCTAACTCGCCCAGCGAGGTGATGACGCTCACGCCCCGGCCGTGCGGTGAGAGCTTCAGCACGCGGGCGTTCAGGGTCACGTCACTGCCTACCGCGAGCTGCTCGCTGATGGCCGACACGCCGCGCCGGGGCAAGCTGATCGGGCCGCTGAGCAGCATCCGCAAGTAATAGCGAAACAGCCGCGCACTCGTCGAAAGATCGCGCTTCAGGAAAATGCCGCCGAAGAAGGGTGCGAAAAACCGCTCCAAGATGAGATCGGAAAAGCCCAGTCGCTGCAAGAAAACGCGGGTCGGCTCGTCGGGGCCAGTCAGCAGGGTGTGGGGCGGCACAGCGGCCACCGACACCACCAAGCGGGCAAACATCAAGCGGTCTTTGAGGGTGAGGCTGTCGGCACTCAGCAAGCCGGGAATCACGCCGGGGTCGCGGCGCGGATCGCCCAGCAACTCCGAGCGCTCACCCAGCCGGATGGCGGCGGAAGGCGGAATGCTGACCAGATCCAGCGCCGCCAGATTAAGTTGACGCTTCACGGCGGGATAGGCTTCAAACAGCACTTGGTAGCCGGCATCAAGGGTAAAGCCGCCGACTTCACGCGAGCGCACCCGCCCGCCGACTTGCTCCGCCGCTTCCAGCACCCGCACCCGCTTGCCGGCTTGCCTAAGGACGCGGGCCGCCGTCAGTCCAGCCAGCCCCGCGCCAATTACGATCACGTCCATGTGACGCAGGGTAACGCATTGGGAAGAATCAGGACGGCGCTCTAGCCCAAATCTTCTTGCCAAGCGGTGCGCTGGGCCAGGTGCGTGGCCATCACTTTGGCCAGCCAGGGCAAAGCGTCGGGCGGCAGGTCACCCGGCGAAAACCAAGCCACTTCCGAGCATTCCCGCGCCGGGTACGGCTCGCCTTGCCACTCCGCCGCCAGATAAAAGGCGTCTAGGCCGCGCAGTGGCTCGCTGCCGGTGTGATCCACATAGCGGGTCAGGCCCAGCGAGATCAGCGAGGCCGGATCAAGCGTGACGCCGATTTCTTCCCAGGCCTCGCGTGCAGCGGCCTCTGCCACCGTTTCATCGTCCTCGACGTGGCCGCCGGGGAGGCCCCACAAGCCGTTGCCGTAACTCACGCCACTACGGCGGGCCAGCAAAATTTTGCCGCCCCGCTGCAAAATGGCCCAAGCGACCAAGTGAAAAGGAGTAGCGGGCATAAACCACTATGGCAGAACTGGGCATAGGAAAGCGGTGTTTATTGGAAGGCAAATGGTGAGACTCAGAGCCGTGAATCTAGAGTTCAGCGGCAGGGCTTACTCCGCTCAGGGACGGCCCCCCGTCTCTCCTGCAACCACCTCTCTAGGCTTAACCGCTCACAGTTGCTACACTACCCCGTGCCTGTCAAACTCGCTCCGAGCATCCTCGCCTGTGATTTCACCCGACTCGGTGAAGAAATTGAAGCAGTTGCCGCCGCCGAATACCTGCACGTAGACGTGATGGACGGTCTCTTCGTGCCTAACATCAGTTTCGGTTTGCCGATTCTGGCTGCGGCCAAACGCGCCGCTTCACCCGATCAGCTCATCGACGTTCACTTGATGATCGAGCGGCCCGAGCGCTACCTCGCCGACTTTGCCGAAGCGGGAGCCGACAGCCTCACCGTTCACGTGGAAGCCACTCCGCACCTGCACCGCGCCGTCCAGATGACCAAGGCGCTGGGCAAGCGCTCGGGTGTGGTGGTCAATCCGGGCACGGCCTTGGAGACGCTGCGGCCTGTGCTGGGCGACGTAGACCTGATTTTGATCATGAGCGTCAACCCCGGCTTCGGCGGCCAGCAGTTTTTGCCGGAAGCTCTGGGGCGCGTCCGCACGGTGCGCGGCTGGCTCGATGAAATCGGCAGCGTGGCGGAATTGCAAGTCGACGGCGGCGTGAGTGCCAGCAACGCCGGAGCCCTGCGCGACGCGGGCGCGAGCGTGTTGGTGGCGGGCAGCAGCGTCTTCGGCGCGGGCGGCGCAGCAGCGGGCCTGTCGCAGTTGCGGGCCGCGTTGACGCAGGGCCGCGCATGAAGTTGCGGGTGGATCTGCTGCCGCACGGCAACTATTCCGATACGGTGCTGGTCATCGACGTGCTGCGGGCCACCACCACCGCCGTAACCTATTTGGAGCGCGGCGCTGAGGGCCTGCTGCTGACCTCCAGCCCCGACGTGGCCCTGAATCTCAAATGGCAACCCGGCGTTCACGACGACGCGGGCGAGCCGGTTCGCAACGAGCAGTATTTGCTGGGCGGGGAGCGCGGCGGCCTGGCGATTCCGGGGTTTGATTTCGGCAACAGCCCGCAGGAAGCCAGCCAGCAAAACTTCACCGGCAAGACCATCATCATGAACACCACCAACGGCACAGCTGCCGCTCACATCGCCGCCCAGAGCGGCAGCCGGGTACTGCTGGCCTCGCTCACCAACGCCCACGCGGCGGCGCGGCGGGCCAAGGCGCTGGCCGTCGAAGAAATCGCTATCGTCTGTGCCGGGACCGATGGCCGAGTAGGCTTGGAAGACGTGTACGCGGCGGGCGTCATCGCCGAGTATTTGTTGGCCCTCGGCGAACTGAGCGTAGACGACGGCGCACGCATCGCCCTGACGCTGCGGCGCAGTGCGGGCAATCCGCTGGAAGCGTTGTCGAGCAGCCAACACGGCCAAACGCTGGAAAAGCTGGGTCTCGGCGAGGACGTGCGCTACGCCGCCCAAGTTTCGGAAAGTACGCTGGTGCCCGTGATGAGCGAGGTGCAGGATGTGGAAGGAGCACTCAGGTTCGTGGCGGCAACTTGACTTTAGAGTCTGAAACCCTCCCGCGTCCTTGCTACTTCGCCGCCTGGGCCGCTTCACGCGCCGCTTGCCGCAGCTCGGCAGCCTGACGGCTCTGACCCACCTGCCGCGCCCACCACTCCCTGATCCAAATTCGGAAGGCGGCGTATTTGTCGCCCAAAATCATTCGGGCCTTGCGGTCTTTTTCGGTTCTCATGGCGCTGATCTCGGTGTTGAGCTGCTGGGCCTGAGCGCGGCTTTGCACCGCTTCACCGAGTTTGGCGCTTCTGGCCTCGCCCGCCGTCAGTTGGCGCAGCCCCTGCACCTGCTCGGCGCTGAGGTCGAGGTCGGCGGCGAGTTGCTTGACGTCCGACTTGGACGCAGGCAGGGCAAACAAGCGGGTCAGCACCGGGCTGCTCGGCCAAGGATCTGTGCGGACGGCGGCGGCAATGGCCGTACCTGCGAGGAGCAAACCGCCCAGCAGCCACCAAGCCGGGCGCGGCTTCGGCACTTTAAACGCGAATCTGGCCTTCACCGCGCACCACCCACTTCATCGTCGTCAGCTCGGCGAGGGCCATGGGGCCGCGTGCGTGCAGCTTTTGAGTGGACACCGCCACCTCCGCGCCGAGGCCAAGCTGCGCTCCGTCATTGAAACGGGTGGAGGCATTGACGATCACGGCGGCGCTGTCCACATTTTGCACGAACAGCTCGGCTTGCCGCTCGTCACGGGTCAAGATGGCGTCGGTGTGGTTGCCGTATTCGGCGATAAAGTCCAGCGCTTCGTCTAAGCCTGAAACAGTTTTGAGACTGAGGGTCAGGGCCAAAAACTCAGTGCCGAAATCGTTTGGGGTGGCCGAAGTTGCCGCGAGCTGATGTTCTTCGAGCAGCTTAAAAGTTAGTGGGTCGGCCCGCAGCTCCACGCCCGCCGCCAAGAGCTCGCGGGCCACACTCGGCAGGGCCAGCCGCGCAGCAGCCTCGGTGAGCAGCAGGGTATCGAGGGCGTTACAGGCGCTGGGCCGCTGGACTTTGCTGTTAAAGATCAGCTCGGCGGCGCTTTGGATGCCCGCCGCGTCTTGCACGTAGCTTTCGTCCAAGTACAGATGCACCACCCCCACACCGCCCACGATCACCGGTACGGTGGCATTTTCCACACAAAACCGGTGCAGGCCCGCTCCACCGCGCGGAATGATGGCGTCGACGAGGTCGTCGAGCCGCAGCAGTTCCAGCATTCTGGCCCGGTCAGGGTCGCTGATGACTTGCACAGCGTCAGCTGGAATACCGTGTTGGGCGAGCGCTTCACCGATCACCCGCACCAGCACGGCATTGCTGTGAGCGGTTTCTTTGCCGCCGCGCAAAATCACCGCGTTGCCACTCTTGACCGCCAACGTCGCCACGTCCACCGTGACATTGGGGCGCGACTCGTAAATAACCCCCAGCACCCCCAACGGCACCCGGCGGCGAGAGACGTGCAGGCCGTTGGGCCGCGTCACCTCACCCAGCGTCTCCCCCACCGGATCGGGCAGCGTCACCACGTTGTCCACGTCGGCGGCAACGGCGGCGAGGCGCTCCAGCGTCAGCGTCAGGCGGTCAATCAGCGCTTCACCGAGTCCGGCGGCGCGGGCGGCCCGCACGTCCTCGGCATTGGCCGTGAGGATCTGCTCGGCATTGGCCCGCAGTTGGGCGGCCACCTCGCTCAGCGCCGCGTTTTTTTGCGAAGTGGGCAATGTTCCCAGCACCCGTCCGGCGCGGCGGGCTTGAATAGCCATCTGCCGCACGCTGAGCAGTGAGGCGGAGCGGGAACCGGGCAAAGTGCTGGTCATTCGAACAGGGTAGCAAGTTTGGATGAACGCAGGGGACAGAGCGCCGCCGCGAACCAGCAAAAAACGCCCCAACCAAAGATGCAGGCTGGGGCAAGTTCATTCACAGCTTAGGGAATCAGGTACGTCACCACCAATTGCGCTTTATTGGCATTGTTGCTAATAGCGATATAGTCCGACGCATTGTCGCCGTTGGTATCAATCGGGAATTTCATCCGCACTTCGCTGAGATTGCCGCGTGCGGCGCGGTTGGTCAGATCGTCTTTGAGCCAGGGGCTGATGTCGCTGGCATTCCAACCCGTGGTGGTGCCAACGAAAAAACAGATGCCGGAGCCGCAGGGCGTTTCATCGGTCAGACCGCGCACGTCAGTACTCAGCGGCGCAATGTTGTAAGCGCTGCCCACGATGGTATTGCCATAAGTCACGTGCTCCAACACCACGCTTTTGCCGAGCAGAACACAGAAGAGGCCACTGCAAGAAGAAGCTGGGAACAAATCGGTGAACGGCATACCCACAATCGGCGAATTGACATACATCCTCAGCCGCGCCGACAACACATTGTTGGGGTCAAGGCCAGAAGGCAAACTGGAAATATCGAAGCCGACGAAACCGCGCCGGGATGTATTGTTGCTTTGATCTCCCACCAAAATGTCGCTTGCCACCGAGTTCACGGCGAAGGTGTTGCTGATTTCGCCCACCGTCGTGGCCTTGATCGGCAAAGTGACCGACAGCTGTTTGTAGGTCTTGAAGGTCGCGTTGGCCGGATTGCTCAGCGCGTTGCCTGCCAAGTCAGTGGCGGTGTTGGTGACCTGGAAACTGTAGGACTTGCCCGCAGCGGTATACGCCAAATCTGCATTGGGATTGACCGTCATCACCGTGCCGCCCGCACTCCAGGTAATGGTGCTGGCTCCCACGTCCGCCGATTGAAAAGCCGCCTGAGCACTGGCCTGATTCATCGGCTCCGAAAAAGTCACGACGATGTTGGCGTCTTTGGCAACCCCTGTAGCGGCGTTGGCAGGCGAGACCGAGACAATCGTGGGCGCAGTGGTGTCGGGGGCATTGGAACGGGTCACGGTCAGGGTGGTGGACGTTTCATTGCCCGCCGCATCTTTGGCATACACGACGATGGTGTTGCTGCCGACATTAAGCGCTGCCGGAAAGCTGAAGGTGTCGCCGACCGTCACGCTCTGACGTGCGCCGCCGTTGAGGGTGTATTCGATAGCGGTAACCCCGACATTGTCGCTGCTGGTGCCGCTAACGGTGATGCTGGCATTGGTGGTGGTCGGCGCTGCTGAGGCGCTGAGTGTCGGCTTGGTGGTATCGCCTGCGGGAGTTGGTGTGCCGCCGCTGCAAGCCGTGAGCGCCAAACCGAGCGTCAGTACTGCTACACCTTGTAAAAAAGAACGCTGCATCTTTGTTCCTCCTTGCCTCTTGAATTGAGAGCAAAAGTAGCAAAAGGAGCGTCAAAAACTTGTCAAACATTTGGGCTTCAATCTGTCAAACCCGGCGCAGTCCCTTCCTATGCGCCAGAGGGCAAGCTCAGCGCTCTGGGTTTACCGTTCAGGCCGGGATGCAAAATCAACACGTCGAGTTGGGCGTGCGGCACCAAAAAAGGCAGCCACGAATGAGAAAGGTAGCTCCGCGCCTGCCCAGCTTGTTCCAGCAAGTTGAGGCGCTCACCCCCCGCGCCGCGCCCGTCGAGGCCGCGCAGCACCAAGACGGCCCGCTCGCCGCTGCTGACTTCCCAGATGTCAGCCCGCCCGCTGCGGTCTATACCAGCAGCGTCGCGGTATTCAAATTCATGTGCTTCCCGTAGAAGTCGCACCCCAAAGCCCCCTTGTTGACTGATCGTTGGCAGCAGCTTAGCAAGTGAGGCGGGTACACATGCCCCTCAAGTGAGTACCGAACTCATCGAAAGAGCTCGCTGGCCTTAAGACTAACTTAATTTAGCCCTGAATTGATCGTAGCCGAACTCCCGCACGATTTCATAGGTGCCGTTTTGATGCCAAATACCGATGTCGGGATGCTTGACGCCGTTAAAGAAGGAAGTCTTGACCATGGTGTAATGCATCATGTCGTCAAAGATGACTCGGTCACCGACTTTGAGTTCATTGGGAAAAGAATATTCGTCGATCACGTCGCCCGCCAAGCAAGTGGTGCCGCCCAGCAAGTAATCATGGACCAGTTCGCCCGGTAAAGCCGCACCGAGGACATTTGGGCGGTAAGGCATTTCCATGACGTCGGGCATGTGGGCGCTGACCGAGACATCGAGCAGGGCGATCTTCTTGCCGTTTTCCACCACGTCGAGTACGGTGCTGAGCAGCCAGCCAGTCTGCCAGCCAAAGGCCGAACCCGGTTCCAGAATCACGTCCACGTTCCACTTCTGGCGGAAGTCTCGCACCAGCCGGATCAAGCGGTCGGTGTCGTAGCCGGCGCGGGTCATCAGGTGGCCGCCGCCGAAGTTGACCCACTGCATCTGCGGCAAGAACTCGCCGAAATTGCGCTCCACGACTTCCAAGGTGCGCTCCAGGGTGTCGGAATCTTTTTCGCAGAGGGTATGAAAGTGCAGGCCGTCCACGCCGTTAAGGAGATCGGGGCGGAAGTTGCTGCGGGTCACGCCGAGACGCGAAAATGGCCCGGCAGGGTTGTAGAGATCGGTTTCGACTTCGGCGTATTCGGGATTGATGCGGATGCCGATGCCGACTTGTTTGCCTGCGGCGCGGGCAGCTTCGACTTGTGGCTTAAAACGCTCCCACTGCGAGAACGAATTGAAGCTCAGGTGGTCGGCCAGTTCCAGGAGTTGCGGGAACTCATTGTCGGCGTAGGCCGGAGCGTAGACATGCACCTCGCCGCGCATTTCCTGCTTGGCCAAAATCGCTTCGTTGAGGCTGCTGGCGGTGGCTCCAGTGACGCCGTATTCGCGCAGCCAATGGAAGGTGCTGAACATCGAAAAGCCCTTAAAAGCCACGATAATTTGCGCTCCACTGGCGGCCTGCACCTGCGAAATCAGCGACAAGTTGCGCCGCAGCCTTGATTCGTCAAGCACGAAGGCGGGGCTGGGAATGGTGTCCCAGGGGATTTGCTCGGCGGGATAGACGTCGGGGAGGGTGATCTGGAATTCGGCGGGGGCGGCAGTCATAAGGCTTAGGGTACAAGATCGGTGAGTGGGCTTTTGTGCCGATTCCAACGGGGGCGTTTTGCACTACACTTCCCCCCATGTCTACGGTTTTTTCAGGAATCCAGCCCACCGGCGAGCCGCACATCGGCAACCTGTTTGGGGCGATGTTCAATTACGTCAAATTGGGCGAGCAGTACGGCAAAAACGCCATTTACTGCATCGTGGATTTGCACGCGCCGACCAATCCTCTGGCTTACGACAAAGATACCTTGGCCCGCCTGACTTACGAAATGGCGCTGGCGAATATGGCGGTAGGGCTCGACCCCGAAAAAGTTATTTTCTTCGTGCAGTCGCATGTCCGCGAGCATTCGGAGCTGAGTTGGCTCTTTACGGTGCAGACTCCGGTGGGCGAGTTGGAGCGCATGACCCAGTACAAAGACAAAGCCGGCAAGCTGGAGAGCGTCCCGGCGGGGCTGCTGATGTACCCGGTGCTGATGGCCGCCGACATCCTTTTGTATAAGGCCGACACTGTGCCCGTCGGTGAAGATCAGCTTCAGCACATTGAGCTGACCCGCGAAATTGCCCGGAGATTTAACCACACCTTCGGGGAGACATTTCCTGAGCCGAGGGCGGTGCTGACCCAAGAAGCCCTGCGGGTGCCCGGCGTGGACGGCAACGGCAAGATGGGCAAAAGCAAGGGGCCGGGCAGCACCATCGGCATCTTGGAGGACTTCGGCAGCATCTGGCAAAAGCTGCGGGTCGCTCCCACCGACCCCGCCCGCGTGCGCCGCACTGATCCGGGCAACCCCGACATCTGCCTGATCTTCGATTACCACAAACTCTTCAGCGACCTGCCGACCATCCAGATGGTGGACGTGGAGTGCCGCCGCGCCGGAATCGGCTGCATCGATTGCAAAAAAGCCCTGCTGACCGGCATCGAGCGCACGCTGACGCCCATTCAGGAGCGGGCCGCCGAGTTGCAGCAACGCCCCCAGCAGGTTTACGACGCGCTGGCCCACGGAGCCGATCAGGCCCGCGCTATCGCCCAGCCGGTCATGGAAGAAGTGCGGGAGAAAATGGGGTTTTTGAAGCTGTGAGCGCAAGCAGTTGATGGCGCGTGCAAAAAACACCGTTGAGCCGTCATCAAATTTGACTTCTCTCACGGCGGCCAATCCTTTCCTGTTCACCTTTCCCAACTTTTCCGGCACGCTCAGTGAGCTGGCCGCCGAGTTGCGCTCCGAGCGGCTGGAACCGGGCGAGGTGCCGCTGCTGCTGCTGACCCGCGAAGTGCTGGCGCGGGCAGCCGCCCAGCAGCTGAGGCCTGAAGAACACGCCGAAACGCTGCCGCTGCTGGCTGGGGTGATTGCCCTCAAGGCCCGTTTGCTACTGCCGAAACCAGAAGCGCTGGCGGCAGAAGGCGCGGGCGAATGGGACGAGTTGGAAGAGGTGCTGGAAAGCGTGGAAGCTTTGGCCGAGCTGGACGCTCTGGTGTCGTTTTTGAGTCAGCGGCGCTCGGAGCGGGCGGGACTGATCGCGGCGCGGCCTCTCGATCTCCAGTTGCCCCGAAAAGTGCGGCCAGCGGCGGGCAGCGCGGGGCTGGCCAAATTGGTCAAGGCCGCCCAAAGCACGGTGCGCGAAGTGCAGGTGCCGCTGCTTTCCCGCGAGCGCCTGACCCTGGCCGGAGCGCTGCGGGCACTCAGCGCCTTTGGCACGCGGCTGCGAACGTTTACTTTTTTCAGCGTACCGGTGAAAGACTGGGGCGAGCGGGCCACCTATTTTTTGGCGCTGCTGGAAGGCGTCAAGGACGGAACGTTCAGCGTGCAGCAAGCCGAGCCATTCGCGGACATCGAGGTGCGGCACTTGCGCGAGGAGTTGGAAGAGGTGTCTTAGGCGGATTGCTGAACGCGGGAAAAGTGCTAGACCTTCTTCCGCGCAGACTCGAAGGCCTGCACCCAACCGGAATAGTTGCGGGCAATCTGGCTGACGGCGGCTTCACGGCTGATTTCCTTTGCCAAATAGGCCTTGAGGGCGTCCCAGAAGGTCGTTCGGCCCACCGCGAAACCGGTGAAGCCGGGAGTGGTCGCTGCGGTCTCCAGCCACGCTTTGACTTGCTGGTCGTCCGCGCCGCGCCCCAAGATAATCAGGTCTACGTTGCCGCGTCCGCCGCACCGAGCGGCTTGCACCAGCGCCTCAGCGTTTTGGTGGCTGCCGACGCCCTCCACTTTCCACAGTTGCGGTTCTATGCCCGCGTCTTGCAACTCGTGAATGGCCCGCACCATCAACTCGGGGCGAATCTGAGTATCGTAATCAGCAGTTTTTTCCGTGTCGGTGGCGGGAACGAGCAATTCAAACATCAGCGGACGCTGAGCAGCCTGCAAGTAAGTGGACAGGCGGGCTAATTTCTCTCGCTGGCGGGCGTTGGATTCGCCGTCCCCGGTGGGGTTGTAGCGCACCAGCACCTTGACATACGCCGGGTTCATCGCCTCGATATGGGCCTCATAGTCGTCTCCATATTCGAAGTCGAACTCGTCTTGGCCGCTCTTTTCCACCGGACAGGCGGTCAGGATGCCGCGCCGCTGGGCGTCTTGTAAAATTTCCGCGCCGAACTGCTCGTCGACCAGAATGCCGCCTTTGTCTAGGGCCTCGTTCGCTTCCAAAAAGCCCTCGTAGACCACTTGCTTGGCGGCTTTGATCTGAGCGGTCTGCTCGGCACTCAGGGGCGGCTCTAAGCCGAACAGGCCCTGCTCGAACGAACCCCGGTGGTCAAACGGCAGGATGTAAAGGGCGCTGGGATTGGGTTTCATGAGAGCAACGTACACCCCCAGCCCCAGCGCCCGGATGAAGACAAGTCAAAGACGGCTCAATCTGTGCCGTGCGAGATGATTTCTTGGTTGATCTTCGGCTCGTCCACTGCGATGCGGTGACGGAACACGTAATAATTCCAAGCTTGGTAGCCGATAATCAGCGGCAAGAAAATTCCGCCCACGATGGTCATCAGGTACAGCGTGTACGGCTGGCTGGCGGCG
This sequence comes from Deinococcus detaillensis, assembly GCF_007280555.1. Taxonomy (NCBI): domain Bacteria; kingdom Thermotogati; phylum Deinococcota; class Deinococci; order Deinococcales; family Deinococcaceae; genus Deinococcus; species Deinococcus detaillensis. The sequence goes on from NZ_VKDB01000014.1 coordinate 15,377, forward strand.
TTGCGGATGGTCAGATCGTAGGCCGCGCCGAGGGTGGACGGCAAGACTTTGGGAAACAAACCCAGAAAGACCGTGACCACCGAAAAGACTATGGTGAGGCTGCTCATGGCAAAGCTCAGTCCATCGCGCTTGAGGCGCAGAGAAAGCCAGATGCCGGCCAAAGTCAGCGCCGCCAGCGCAGGCAAGACCCAATTGCTGAGCCCGAAGCTTCTGAACAGCTCCTCGCGCACGTAGCCGAGGTAGACAAAGCCCAGCACCGCGACGGTGGCAAATGCGCCCCAGAACAGCGCCGCCGAACGGGCGCGGGCGTGGAGTGCGCTCTGGGTGTCCAGGCGCAGCAGCAAAAAGGTTGCGCCATGCAGCATAAACAGCAGCGTGGTGGTCAGGCCGCCGAACAGGGTAAAGGGGGTGATGTAACTGGTCAGCGTGCCTTGATAAACGCCCGCCTGACCGATTGGAAGGCCCTGCACCAGCGCCGCCATGATCAGCCCCCAGGCAAACGCCGGAATAAAACTGCCGATAAAACTGGTCACGTCCCAGAAGACGCGCCAGTGGCGGTGATCCACCTGCGCCCGGAACTCGAAAGCCACCCCGCGTCCGATCAGGGCCAGCAAAATCAGGGTGAAGAGTGGATAGAGGCCGGTCAGGAGTGCGCCGTACCACAGCGGGAAGGTGGCAAAAATCGCGCCCGCCGCCAAAATGACCCAGACTTCATTGCCGTCCCAAAACGGGCCGATGGTGTTGATCAGCGCCTTGCGTTCGCGCTCGTTGCGGGCCAGAAAGGGGCGCAGCAAATCCACGCCGAAGTCGAAGCCTTCAAGGAAAAAGTAAATGGCAAAGCAGGCCGTGACAATCCAAAACCAAAGTGCGGCGTAGTCCATTGGGGGAGTCCTCCAGAGTAGATGCGAAGGTGGAAAGGCAACCGCTAATGCTCACTTCTCCCAACTTCTCGCAGAGAGAGATGGAGGGGCAGAGGGGGTGGTGAGCAGTGCGAATCCCTCAGCTCCCCTTCAATTTCACCGGATCAGATCCCAGCGTGTAATCCGGCGCGGGCACGCTGGCCAGTTCGGTGTCGGGCGGGTGCATTCCGGCGCGGGCGGTGCGGGTCAGCAAGAAGACGTCTAAGCCGATCAGCAGCAGGTAAATAATCCAGAAGGCCACCAAGCTGGCGATCACGTAGGCCACCGGCAGCGGACTCACCGCGTCTTTGGTAAGCAGCAACCCCTGAACCACCCAGGGTTGCCGCCCGATTTCGGTGGTAACAAAGCCCGAAAAGTTGGCGAGGTGCGGCACCAGAGGCATGATCAACAGAAAGATCAGGTAGCCTTTGGCGGTTTCCAGCTGGCCTTTTCGCCACAGCCACAGCCCCCACAGCACCGTCAATAGCATGATTCCGCCGAGGCCCACCATGATCCGGAAGGCCCAGTAGACCGGCCAAACAGGAGGAATGTAATTGCCAGGGCCGTACGTTTTGACCATCTCGGCTTGCAGCTCGTTCATGCCCTGCGCCTTTTGATAGAGGTTGTCGAAGGCCAAGAATGACCCGAGGTACGGGACTTCCAGCGAGAACAGATTGCGGTTTTGGGTATTGCTGGGCAGAGCGATCAGGCTTTCGGGCATACTGCCGCCCTCCGGCGTGTCCCACAGGGCGCTGAAGGCCGCGTACTTCATCGGCTGATCGCGCACGGCGCTTTGGCCCTGAATATGCCCGCTGGCCACCACGCCCAAACTGCCCAGGGTCGCCAGCACCAAAGCGAGGTGCAGGCCCGTTTTGAAGAGGGGGATTTCGTGCTTGCGCCGCAGGTGGTAGCCGCTGACGGCCATCACGAAAAAGGCCGCCACGGTCAGGCCACCTGCGAAGATGTGCGAGAACCACTGCCAGCCTTTAGGATTGGTCATGACGGCCCAAAACGAGGTCAGCACCGCTTGACCGTTCAGGATTTCGTAGCCGACCGGGTGCTGCATCCAGGCGTTGGCAATGATGATCCAAAACGCGCTGATGGCAGTGCCGATAGCCACCAACCAGATAAAACTCAGGTTGAGCCAGCTCGGCAAGCGGTCTTTGCCAAACCACCACAAACCGAGGAAGGTACTCTCCAAAAAGAAGGCCATCAGCACTTCTAGGGCCAGCGGCACGCCGAAAATATTGCCGACGAAGTTGGAAAAGACCTGCCAGTTCATACCGAACTGAAATTCCTGCACGATGCCGGTGACGACGCCCACCACGAAATTGATGAAAAACAGGTGACCGAAAAAGCGGGTCAGCCGCTCGAGGTCGTCACTTTTGCGCACGAAAGCCAGCGTTTGCAGCAGCGCGATAAAAACGGCAAAGCCCACTGTAAACGGCACGAAGAAAAAGTGGAAAATACTGGTGGTGGCAAACTGAAAGCGCGAGAGTTCAAGGGTGCTAAAGTCCATGTGGCAGCTCCGTGAGGTTTCCTTGATGCAGGCGGCAAAGGGTATCGGCAAGGGAAAGCGGCGCGGTGTGGTGGGTGGCAAAAATCAGGGTGCGCCCGGCTCGGCGGCGCTGAATGGCCGCGACCGCCAAGCCTTCGGAAACAGGGTCGAGGTGGGCGGTGGGCTCATCCAGAATCAGCACGGCTGACGGCCTCAGCAGAGCGCGGGCCAGTGCCACACGCTGCCGCTCGCCGCCGCTGAGTTTTGCGCCGCCCTCGCCGATCCAGTTATCCAAGTTCAGATGGCTGAGGCCGAGTTCGTCCAGCCGCTCACGCAATTCGGCGTCGCTGGCGGTAGGCAAGGCGAGGCGCAAGTTGGCCGCCACGGTGCCGTCCATCAGGGCCGCATCTTGGTCGAGGATGCTCAGCTGGGTGCGCCACGCAGCCGGGTCAAGCTGGGTCAATGGGGTGCCGCCCACGCTAATTTGACCGGAAGCGGGATCGAGGTCGCGGGCCAGCAAACGCAGCAAGGTGGTTTTGCCCGCCCCGCTTTCTCCGATGATGGCGGTGGCTGAGCCGTGCGGGAAGGAGTGGGTGAGGCGCGACGGGTCACCGGAAAACAGCACCACGTCGTGCAGCGTGAGGGCCAACTGTGCTGGCAGGCTGGCCGGATGCGCGGGCGGCGTCACACTCGGCCTCAGCGCTTGCAACTCGGCCAAGCGCTCCGCTGCGCCGAGGCCTTCTGCGCGGGCGGCGGGCAGGGCGCTGAGCACGGCAGCGGCGTCAAAAGCGGCCACCACGCCCAGAGCGGCGGCGGCCAGCCACGCGGCGGCGAGGTCGCCCGCTTGCACCAAGCTGCCCAAGCGCCACATCAGCAAGGTCAGCGCCAGCACCGCCAAGCCTTCGCGGGTAAAAGTCAGGCGAGCGGGTAGAGCGGCCAGGCGAGCTTCCACCTCGGTCAGTGCCGTTTGAATGGGCGCGAGGCGGGCGCGGGCCACGTGCGGGGCCAGTTCACCGCCGAAGCTGCTGAGGGCCAGCAAGGTTCCGGCATGTTGGCCGTCCAATTCGGCGCGGGTGCCCGCCAGGTGGGCGGCTTGGCGGCTCAGGCGAACGGGTAGGTAAGCGGCCAGCAACAAGAGTGGCCCCACCAGCAGCGCCGACAAGGGATCGAGCAGCGCTAAGCCCAGTGTCAGCAGAGTTGCCAAGCACAGATACGTCCACAGCGGCAGGTCAGCCCGCAAGGTTTCAAAAGTCAGGGCGTCCACGTCGGCCCCGGCCCGCAGCAGCAACGCGCCCTGACCGTGCTGGGCGGGCAGTTCACGGCCCAACGGCGCGAGGCGGACATACAGCTGAGCGCGGAGCACTTGCGCCTGTGTCAGCGCCGCGCCGTGTGAGAGCAGCCGCTCAGCGTAACGCAGCCCGCTGCGGCCCATGCCGAAGGCCCGCACGCCAGTTGTCAGCACGCCGAGGGCCAGCAAGGTTTCGGGATGCTGGGATGCCCGGACGAGCAGAGCGCCGCCCGTCGCGGTGAGGCCGAAGGCGCAGAGGGCCGCCAGCAACGCCAGAAAGAGCGGTAAAGCGTAGCGTTTCATGATTGCTGCTCCAGCCTGCCGCCGGCCACCCGGTACACCGCGAACCCGTCCGGCACGTGGCGGTGGGTGACGAGCAGCAGCGTTTTGCCCGCGAATAAAACGTCCAACTGGCTCAAGACTTCACGCTCCGAGAGGGGGTCGAGGTGGGCAGTGGGTTCGTCCAGCAAAATGAGATCGGCGTCGCTCAGCGCGGCGCGGGCGAGAGCGAGGCGGGCGCGTTCGCCGCCGCTGAGCGGGTGGCCATCCTCGGTGATGCGGGTATGAGGGGAAACGGTGAGGCCGACCAAGTTGAGGACGGTTTGGACGCGTTCGGGGTCGGCACTCAGATTCTCCAGCAAAGTCCCTGCCAGGAAGCGGGGCCGCTGGCTTACCACCGCACAACGGGCTTGCCAAGCCGCCGTGTCGAGCTCAGCCAGCGCCGCACCGTTGACTTTCACGCTGCCCACCAAAGCCAAATCCTTGTGCAGGCCGCGCAGCAAAGAGGTTTTTCCGCCGCCGCTCTCCCCCACCAGCGCGGCCCGCCCGCCGGCTGGGAGGCTCAGGTTCACGCCGCTCAGGACTGGGCATCCGGCCAAACTCAGGCCCACCCCACGCAGAGTGAGAGCGGGGAGGCCGTCCACTTTTGCCGCGCCGCTCTCCACTTCCGGCGTATCCAGCAGAGCGTACAGTTCGGTGGCAGGGGCTTCGGCGTCCAGCGAGGCATGCCTGTCGGTGCCGAGTTGCCGCAGCGGGGCAAAGACTTCGGGGACGATCAACAGCGCGGCCAGCGCGGGCGTAAATGTCCAGACTCCTTCAAAGAGTCTGACGCCGATGGTCACGGCGATCAGGGCCACGCTCATGGTGGCGGCAAAGTCCAGCACGAAGCCGGAAAGGAAAGCGGCCCGCAAGACTTTGAGGATGGCGGCGCGGTGGGTTTCGGCTTCACCCGCCAGCGCCTGAGCCTGCGCCGCATCTGCGCCAAACGCCCGCAGGGTGGGCAGCGCCCTGAGCGACCCCGACAGCCGAGCGCCCAGCCGGGTGGTGGCCGTCCAAGCCTGCGTGCTGGCGTCTTGGGCGGCCCAGCCGACCAGCACCAAAAACAAAAGGCACAGCGGCACCGTCAGCGAAACGATCAGGGCGCTGCGCCAGTCGAGCCACCACAGCGCCGCGCCCGCCACCAGCAGGCCCGCCGCCGAGTGGGACGCCTGCGGAAGCCAGCGGGCGTAGTAAGCCGAGAGTTTGGGCAGACTTTCCAGCAGGCCCACGCTGCTTCTGGCTTCGCCCAAATCGGAGAGCGCCGAGGGGCCGAGCGCCAGCAACTTGAAGCTGGCCCGCTGACGCAAGCCGCCCACGATCTGCGCCGAGCGGCGGGCGTTTCCGGCTTCGCGCAGAGCATTCAGGCCCGCCCTCAGCAGCAGTAAGCCGGCTGTGACGGGCAGCCACCAAACCGCGAGCGCTTGCCCACTTGATTGCCCAGCCGTTTGACCGAAAGCCAAGCCGCCGATCACCTGCGCCAGCAGCAGCCACGCGCCGACGCCCAGCAGCGCTCCCACCACGCTGAGCACAGTGGAGAACAGCAGCAGGCCGCGCACGCCTGTTTCCCGGCTCAGTCGACGGGTCGGCGGCGGCGCGAAGCGGGCGGGCGTTTGGGGTTGAACGGCGGAAACAGCAGTGGTCATGGAAAGCGCCACCTCCTTGCGTTGTGAACGGTAGGGAACGGGAAGAGAGGCAGGGCGTTGGCTGACGTTCACTTACTGGCTGTGAACGGGCTGCGGTCATAAGCGGGCACCCGTATGGGGACATTCCTTAATCCTCTGCGCTGCGGAGCTTTACCCGTCCCGGCTTCCCTGTCAAGAGGTTCGGCTGTATCTTGGCCCCTTCTAAGCTTATAAGTGACGGATAAAGCCGCGTAGCGGAGGAGGGAGTGGTTAGACACCAAGTGCGAACACCCGCTCCAGCAACAAAATGGCCTTCTTGAACAGCTCCTCACTGCGGCTTGGACGGCCCACCCGCCTCTGTCCGCATCTTGCGCCACTCCTCTGCTCAGCTCAAGGCAAAGCGTCCCGCCGACGCATCTGAAGTTTGCCTTTGGACGCTCCACATAAAGCAGCCGGGTTCTATTTGCGCGTGATCCAGAGTGTTTATCTTGAGTGCGATCAGAGGAGCCACATGACCGAAAAAATTCGCAGGGACAACGTAATTCAGGGCGCGGTAGACGAAGGCGGCCTGCAGACCAAGAGCGATATGCACAGCGGAGAAACGCCATTGCCGCACTTTTACGGCACAGCAGGTCAACCTGACGCCGGCCCGATCAGAGGCGGCTCCCCTAAAAACAACGCAGCAGTCAGCCTCAAGATTGATGGCGGAACCTTTATCGGTCAGGCCGGCGAGCTGCTGATCGACGCCATCAACCGCGCTCAGATCGAGGTGGCGCAGGTCTGCTACCATCCGCAACTCGGCAGCATTCAAACGTGCGACACCTGCATCGTGGAAGTCGACGGCCAACTGGCCCGCGCCTGCGCCACCCCCGTTAGTGAGGGCCTCACCGTCCGTACCCAAACAAACGCCGCCAGAGCCGCCCAGCGCGAAGGCATGGACAGAATTCTGGCCAACCACGACCTCTACTGCACCATCTGCGACAACAACAACGGCAACTGCACCGTTCACAACACCGTGGAGTTGCTGGACATCGAACATCAGGCCCGGCCTTACCAGCCCAAGCCGTACGAACAAGACTGGAGCAATCCCTTTTACCGATACGACCCCGACCAGTGCATCTTGTGCGGGCGCTGTGTGGAAGCCTGTCAGAACCTGCAAGTCAACGAGACGCTGAGCATCAACTGGGAAGACGACAATCCCCGCGTGCTGTGGGACGGCGGCAAACCGATTGGCGATTCGAGCTGCGTGAGCTGCGGCCACTGCGTGTCGGTGTGCCCCTGCAACGCGCTGATGGAAACCTCGATGGTGCATCAAGCGGGCGTCTTCACCGGCATTCCGCTGACCGTCTTCGACGCGGCGGTGGGTGTGGTCAAGGGCAGCGAGAGCAGCACCGGCTACGGACCGATTTTCAAGGTTTCGGAAATCGAGTCGGCAGTTCGCGAAGGCTACGTCAACCGCACCAAAACCGTGTGTACTTACTGCGGAGTCGGCTGCTCGTTCGACGTCTGGACCAAAGACCGCCAGATTCTCAAAGTAGAGCCGCTGCACGGGCACGCCAACGGAGTCTCGACCTGCATCAAGGGCAAGTTCGGCTGGGACTACACCAACAGCCCCGAGCGCCTCAAGACCCCGCTGATCCGCGAGCACGGCGCAGACGGGGCTTATTTCCGCGAAGCCACCTGGGACGAAGCGCTCGATTTGATCGCTTGGCGGATGAACGAAATCAAGGCCCAGCACGGCCCCGACGCGCTGGCGTTCGTGGCGTCCAGCAAAGCCACCAACGAGGAAGCCTACCTGGTGCAGAAGCTGGCCCGCGCCGTGATCGGCACCAACAACGTAGACAACTGCTCGCGCTACTGCCAGTCGCCCGCCACGCAGGGCCTGTGGCGCACGGTGGGCTACGGCGGCGACAGCGGCACCATCAAGGACTTGGAAGTGGCGCGGCTGGTCATGACGGTGGGCAGCAACACCACCGAGAGCCACCCGGTGCTGGCAACCCGCATCAAACGCGCCCACAAATTGCACGGCCAGAAACTCATCGTGGCCGATTTGCGCCGGCACGAACTGGCCGAGCGGGCCGACGTGTTTATTCAGCCGGAAGCCGGCACCGATTTCGTGTGGCTCTCGGCGCTGAGCAAACACATTCTGGACACTGGGCGGGCTGCGCAGGCTTTCCTCGATCAGCATGTCAACGGGCTGGACGATTACCGTGAAAGCCTCAAAGACTTCACGCTGGAGTTTGCCGAAGCCGAAACCGGGCTGAGTCAGGACACCCTCATGCAGTTGGCTGACCTATTGGTCGAAGCGTCTGACCAGACCCAGGACGGCGGCGTGTGCATCTGCTGGGCGATGGGCGTCACGCAGCAGATGGGCGGCTCGGAAACCAGCACGGCGATTGCCAATCTGCTGCTGGTCACCGGCAACTACATGCGGCCCGGCACCGGCGCTTACCCGCTGCGCGGCCACAACAACGTGCAGGGAGCCAGCGACTTCGGCGCGATGCCCAGCATGCTGCCGGGTTACGAGAAGATCAGCAAGCCCGAAATCATGGCCAAGTGGGAAGCCGGGTGGGGCGTCAAACTCAGCCGCGAGAAGGGACTCGACAACACCCAGATGATTGACGCCATGCTCGACGGGCGGCTGCACTTTCTGTATCTCAACGGCGAGGAAATGGGTCTGACCGACGCCAACACCAACCACGCGCAGGAGGCGTTTGAGCAGCTGAGCTTCATGGTGGTGCAAGACGTCACCATGTCCGACACCGCCAAGTTTGCCGACGTGGTGCTGCCCGCCTCGCCCGCGCTGGAAAAAGACGGCACCTTCACCAACACCGAGCGCCGGATTCAGCGGCTGTATCAGGCGATTGAGCCGTATGAAAACAGCTTGCCCGATTGGGAAATCTTGCAGATGGTCGCCAACCGCCTTGGCGCTAACTGGAACTACTCGCACCCCGGCGAGATCATGCTGGAAGCCGCTTCGCTGACCGAACTGTTCGCGGGCGTGACTTACGAGCGCTTGGAAGGCTACAAGACGCTGTGCTGGCCGGTCAACGCCGACGGCAGCGACACCCCACTGCTGTACACCGACAAGTTTCACAGTGAAGACGGCAAGGCAATTCTTTATCCGGCGGTGTATCAGCCGCGTGTCCACGCCCCAACTGAGGACTATGATTTGCACCTCAACACTGGCCGGATGCTGGAGCACTTCCACGAAGGCAACATGACCTTTCACGTGCCTGGGATTGCCGCGCAGGTACCGGACGGCTTTGTGGAAGTCAGCCCCGAACTGGCCGCCGAGCGCGGGATCAAGGACGGCAGCGCCGTGCGGCTGGTGTCCAGCGTGGGCGCGGTGCGGCTGCGGGCGCTGGTGACGGACCGGGTAAAAGGCAAGGAAGTGTACGTGCCGCTCAATATCCGTAGTGCCGTGGACGCGGTCAACCGCCTGACCGGAGCCAACAAAGACACCAACACCAACACGCCCGCCTACAAAGACACCTCGGTGCGAATGGAAGTGTTGGGCGAGGACTGTGCCACGCCGCTGCCCAAGAGTAACCACCGTTACCACAAAGCCACCCCACAAAAGGGCGTGGAAGTTCAGCGCAAGTGGGCGCGGCCCGATTACGCTTTTCCCGGCAGCAGCTTGCCTTTGGTGGGCGACAGTTTGAATGCACGGGCAGACCGGCTGGGAGGGGACGACTAGAGCATTTGTCCGTTTCATTGTTGTGGAAAACCACCCCACCAATTCCACTCCCATCTGCTCTAGCACATATTTCGCTCGCTCCGCTCGGTCATAAAAGTCTTGAAACTTTTACGACAAATGCTCTAGAGCGTAGGACAAGTTCGCGTTGCTTACCACCCCCTCTGTCCCTACGGGACATCTCCCCCCTGAAGAGGGAGAGGAAAAGAAGGGATTCACTGTCAGTTGTTAGCTCCTCCCCTTGAGGGGGGAGGCTGGGAGGGGGTGAAGTGCGCAAAGCGATTGCCCCTCCATCCCCCACTGAGGTAAACCCCAACATGGCCAAATACATCCAGTACACTCCCAAACCCAAGACTCCACAAGAACACTACGCCGACGCCGAGTTCGAGAGCGCCGAGGCCCGCATCGAGTCGCTCAAATTGCTGCGTGAGCTGCACGAAGCGGGCGTGCTGGACGTGCTGAGTAAATTGGTGCGCGGCGGCGAGGGCCTGACGTCCGCCATCTTTCACACGCTCAGCGATGAGGGCAGCCTCAAAGCCATTCGCAACGTCACCGAACTCGGTAAGACGCTGGGATCGCTCGATCCGCAAGCGGTGGGCCAGCTCGGCGCTGTACTCAATGCTGGGGTCAACGAAGGCGCTCGCAGCGTGGCGCAGGGCAAAGGCGTGGGCCTGACCGACCTGCTCAAGCTCCTGAATGACAAAGACGTGCAACTGGCGCTGGGCGCAGTGTTCGGCCTGCTCAAGGGCGCGGGCAGAGCGCTCAGAGAAGCGCGGGGCGACACCATCAACACGCCGAATCAGGGCGAGTTCGACCGCCACGACCAAATTCAGCCGACGCCCAACGCGCCCAAGCGCCCAACCAAGCCCGTTCGCAGCAAGCCGGTTGCCAGCAAGTAACTGTGCCGAACCAGACCGCCCACTATCCGGTTAAGGCGTACCGAAACGCCGAGTTCAATGCCCTGACCGACGTGCTGGCTATCGAGGAGCCGCTGGAACTGCGCGTTGACGCTGATCCGGCGTTCACCCTCAGCTTGATGATGAGGACGCCCGGCCATGACCGCGAGTTGGTGACGGGTTGGCTGTGGGCCGAGGGGCTGCTGGACGCGGTGGACGCGCTGGAACTCAACCCAGACACCCCCAATGTGGTCGCTCTGAAGGGCGACGTGGGGCGGCTGCGCGGCGCGGCGCGGGCAAGCTTGACTTCGGCGGCGTGCGGCGTATGCGGGTCGGGCAGCGTGGAGCGGCTGAGCATTCGGGCTGAGCCAGTCATTTGGACCGCGCCGCCGCTGAGCCCCCAACTGATTTTGGACTTACCGGAACGCCTCCGAGCGGCCCAGACCGGCTTTAACGCCACCGGCGGCCTGCACGCAGCGGGCCTTTTTAGTGCGGGAGGCGAACTGCTGTGCGCTTACGAGGATGTGGGCCGCCACAACGCCACCGACAAGGTGGTGGGCTGGGCGGCCCTGCGCGGCGAGTTGCCTCTGTCCAACCGCATTTTGGTCACCAGCAGCCGGGCAGGCTTCGAAATCGTGCAGAAAGCGGCGCTGGCTGGCGTGGCCGTGGTGGTCACGGTGGGAGCGGCCAGCAGCCTCGCCGCCGACACCGCCGCCGCGCTGAACTTGAGCTTGCTGGGCTTCGTGCGCGGGGAGCGCTTCAATGTGTATGCGGGTGGGGAGCGGGTGCAAAAGATTTAGCGCGGGTTGATTGCCCCACGCTAAATCTCGATTTCTTCCGGCGCTTTATGCTTGTGCCGCCACCACACCACGCCCGCCACTACCACTACCGCGCCGATCAAATACGGCAAAGCCTGGCCTTGCAGCCGCTCGAACTGCTCCAGAATGCTCGGGCCGAATCGCCAGATCAGGGTTTGCCATACGCCGACGTGCAGCGCCGCGCCCAGCGCACTGAAAGCCAAGTAAGCAGGCCAAGCGTAGTGTGAGGCTCCGGCATAAAGCGTCACCGGCGTTCTGAGCGAACCGATGGTGCGGCTGACCACCACCAGGAGGCCGCCGTAACGGTTCATCAAGCGGGCCGTCCGGCGGCTGTGGGCGAGGCGCTGCCAGCTCAGGGGCAGGCGCGTCAGTAGCGAGGCGGCCAGGCGGTAACCTGCCAAGCTTCCCAGCCAGTTGCCCAACGTGCCCGACAGCAGCGCTTCCCAGAGCGTGGTCTGTCCGGCGTGAATAGACTCGGACAAAGCCAGCATCGGCAAGAAACCCGGAATGCCCGGAATGCCCATGCCTTCCAAAAACATCAGCGTAAAGCTGGAAAAGTGCAGCCAAAAAGGGTTAAGAGAATCGAGCCAAGCCAACACTTGCCAGAGCATAAAGCAAGCAGATGGGCAGGAGATGCGGAGCGCTCAGCGCCGAATCCTACTGACCCAAAATGAAGCTGCGCACCGCCGTCACAATTCGCCCTTCGGTGTCTTCGCGGCTGGCGGTGGGCGTGCCGTCGCCCGCCTGAGCACCGTAGCGGCCAAAGAAGGCGTGGACGGCTCCGGGCAAGCGCACCAGTTGGGTGTCTGCAGGCAAGCGTTTGAGGCCGTCTTCCACCTTGGCGGGCAAACTGAGTCCGTCGTTTTCAGCCAGCAAGTCCAGCACCCGCAGTTTCTGGCTGCGCAGAGTCACGTTGTCGGCAGGATACGAACCCATCAAAATCAAACCGGAGATACGCCCCTGATGGCTCTCCAAGTACTGCGCCGCCGTCACGCCGCCGAGGCTGTGGCCTGCCAGAAAGACCGGCTCGCTGGAGGGCAGCGCGGCCAGCACTTCGTCGGCGCGGGTGGGCGCAAAAAAGGCCAAGTCCTGCGGAAAGCCCACGATCACGGTTTGAATGCCCGAAGGAGCCAGCGCCTCACCCAGCCAGCGGTAAGCCTCCGGTTTGACTTTGCCGCCGGAATAGTAGATCAAAGTGGCTTTGCGCTCGCCCACAGCAGGCACGGTCACGGCGTTGTTGAGGGTGACCGACTGCGTAGAACTGATAACGGCGGTTTGCTGCTGGGCAGCGGGAGCGCAGGCCGCCAGGGTCAGCGACGATGAAAGCAGCAAGATCAATTTTAAGTTTTGCAGTTTGAGCGGTGTCATGGCTATCAGCATGGCGCTTCTGCGCTGCACTTGCCGTATATAAAGTTTGGGTAAAGGTTTAAAAGCATCACTTCAGACATCCGGGTAGTGTGCTTGGACCATACAACTTCATGAGGAACAAACCACCAAAGCTCCACAAGTAAACCCGCTCAATTCCAGAGTTCCTGCAAGGCAAGGAGAGTCCAACATGATGAAATCCAAGATGACCGCATTGATCGCCGCCGCCCTGACGCTCAGCGTTTCCGCTTCCGCGCAAATGACCGACGCTTACGTGCGCGTTGTTCACGCCGTGGCCGACGCACCCGCTGTGGACGTCTACGTGGACGGCACCAAAACCGTCTCCAACGCGCCCTTCAAGGCCGTCACACCGTACGGCAACGTCCCTGCAGGCAGCCACACCGTCAAAATCACGGTGGCTGGCGACGCCAACACCGTCGTCTTCGACGGCAAGGTCGATCTCACCGCAGGCACGTACTACACCGTCGCGGCCGTCGGCTACCTCGCCAACCTCAAGCCGAAAATCTTTACGGCCACTTCGCTCAACACCGATCCGGGCAAAGCGCAAGTCAATGTCTACCACCTCTCGCCCGACGGCCCCCGCGTGCAGGCACTGGCCGTCGACATGAACAACACGGCGCTGCTGCCCAAAGGTCTCGCCTACGGCAACATGGGAACGCTGAATGTCCCCCCGATGGCCGTCAACCTCAATATCGTGCCGTTCGGCGCAACCCAGCCGGTGGTCAAAAACGTGACTGGCCTGAGCATCGCGGGCGGCAAAACCTACAGCCTGTTTGCGCTCGGCACTCTGGCCGGCAAAAGCTTTGACGTGGTGGCCACCGAAGACAAGCTGGAGATGGGCAGCATGGGCGGTAAATAAAGATTATTCAAAAAAGTTCAGCCGCTGATTGAGTTCAGGGCGAACCTATAAAAAAGAAAGGACGGCGGAAAGGCGAGCGGGAAAGTCTGATCCGCCGTTCTTCGCACGCTGTTATTACTCGTCTTGACCCAGTTGCCGCTTTTGGTTTTGGCATCGCCAGCTTTGTGAACCACTCTAAAGTTTGTATAAAGACTAAAAGCAGGTCATCCAACATCTGAACACGGTCTCTTTGGCATACAACTCATTGAAGCAGCAAGATACGTTCAAGCAGCAAGACCAAGGAGAGTACAAGATGATGAAATCCAAAATGACCGCCATGATCGCCGCCGCCCTTACCCTCAGCGTTTCCGCCTCCGCCCAGAACATGGGCATGAAAGACGCCTACGTGCGCGTCGTTCACGCCGTCTCGGACGCGCCCGCCGTGGACGTCTACGTGGACGGCACCCGCACCGTTTCCAATGCGCCTTTCAAAGCCGTGACCGCCTACGGCGAAGTCCCCGCCGGAATGCACAAAGTCATGATCACGGCAGCCGGCAACATGAAAGCGGTGGTCTTCAGCGGCAGCGTCAACCTCAAAGCGGGCGTCTACTATACCGTCGCGGCGTCGGGCTACCTCAAGAAAGTCACGCCGATCATTTTCTACACCAGCGGCCTGAACAAGAACAAAGGCAAAGCCGAAATCACCGTCTACCACCTCGCCCCCGACGCTCCTGCAGTGCAGGCCATCGCGGTGGACATGAACAAAGCTGGCCTGTTCAAGACCCCCCTCAAGTACGGCTATGACCGCACCCTGCTGGTCAACCCGATGGGCGTCAACCTCGACATCGTGCCTTTCGGCAAAATGTCACCCGTGGTCAAGAACATCTCGGGCATCAGCGTGGCAGGCGGCAAAACCTACAGCTTGTTCGCGGTGGGCACCCTCAAGAACAAGAACTTTGACGTGATCGTGGCCGAAGACAAGCTGGAAATGGGCAGTATGGGCAAGAAGTAAGCCGCTTCCCAACTGAACTCAGTTTGATCGATCATTTAGGCGCGTGGCTTCCTGAGCTGCGCGTCTTTTTTGAATTGACCCAAATTTTTTAGAAAGGAGGAGAAACCAGCCCATGTCAAAGCCTGAGTCCGATCTTCAAAATGGAAAACAAAACAAGAATGCCCCAGCGCAACATTTTTGGTGGCGACTTTTGAGAGCGTGGATCGCCGCCGTGCTGCTGAGCGTGATCGGCTACGCGGCACTGGTCTGGGCGGGTCTGGCTTATCCGCCGATCACCTTATTCGGCGTGCTGACGCAGGCGCTGGGCGTGCCCGCCGTGTTTCAGTTTCTGCACAAGCTGTTGGGCCTCGGCCAAGACGCCAAATTGCTGGCCTTCAGCGGGGTGGCGGTGCTGTGGCTGGGCGGTTTGAGCTTACTGGGCGCGGTGAGCGTGCCGTGGGCCGCCGCCGGAATGCTGGCGCTGCTTTGCATCGTTGGGCTGGGTTCGCTGGGCTGGTGGCTGCCGCTGCTCTACGGACTGGTGTTCTGGGCACTGCTGGAAGGCGTGAACCGGTTGCTGACATTTGGGCCGGGCGGACTACGGCCGCAGGGCGTGACCACTCCTACCGACACGACCCGCCGCCTGACGACGCTGGGCCTTGCAGCTGGAGGGGCAGTGGTGGCGGGGGGGGGCCTCAGCGCTCTGCTCAAGCAGGGCAGCGCAGACACCACCGCTGCCGCTCCCGTGCCGGGTGAGCCGCTGCCGTTTGGCGTGACGCCGGTGGAGCAGTTTTACTACGTCTCCAAAAACCTAGAAGCCTTCGACCCGCGCCTGAGCGCTGAAAAGTGGAGCTTGACAGTAAGCGGATTGGTACAGAGGCCCAAGACTTACCGTTTGGCCGATCTCAAGCAGTTCGCGCCCGTGACCAGCGAGCGCACCTTGTCGTGTATCTCCAACCCCGTCGGCGGGCCGCTAATCTCCAACGGAATCTGGGGCGGCTTCCGGCTCACCGACTTGCTGCGCGACGTGGGTATCCAGAAAGAAGCCCGCTTCGTGCTGTGGAAGGCCGCCGACGGCTACACCGAGTCGTTGCCGCTGGGCGAAGCGCTCGACCCCGAAAACCTGCTCATCACGCAGCTCAACGGCGAAGCGCTCAATGCCAAGCACGGCTTCCCGCTGCGGGTGCTGATTCCCGGCCGGTACGGCATGAAGCAGCCGAGGTGGATCACCAACATTACGCTGAGCGCCGAAGATCAGCCGGGGTACTGGGTCAAGCGAGATTGGTCGAAGGCGGCGCGGGTGGAACTGATGAGCCGCATCGACCAGCCGCCAGAAATTGACCCAGTCGTCAAAGCAGGTCGGCAGACTTTTATTCGGGGCGTGGCCTTTTTCAGCCAGCCGATCACCAAAGTGGAAGTCAGCACCGACGGCGAAAAGACCTGGCGCGAAGCTGAACTCGTCAGACCGCGCAGCATCTATGCCTGGACACCCT
This sequence comes from Deinococcus detaillensis, assembly GCF_007280555.1. NCBI lineage: Bacteria > Thermotogati > Deinococcota > Deinococci > Deinococcales > Deinococcaceae > Deinococcus > Deinococcus detaillensis. Next base: position 31,121 of record NZ_VKDB01000014.1, read on the forward strand.
GGCAACTGGCCTGGACGCCGGAAGCGGGCCAATACACTCTGACGGTACGGGCTTACTCAGGCGACACTGTTCAGAAAAAAGCAGACAAAGACGCCCTGCCCGAAGGTGCGACCGGCTACCACCGCTTTGAAGTGAAGGTAAGTTGAACAGTGCGTTCATTGTAAAGTTGAAATTTTTCACAAAATGAATCGAATCGGCAAAACAGAGAAAAAGTGGGCCTTCATTTGTATGGCGTGAGCCTCCGCTTTTAAGAAATTCATAAACGTGCTCTTCCCCCAAAAGACTTAAGAAGAATGAACAGCAAAGCAGTACAAACCCCCAAAACTTGATACTTCTCTCATCAGTGGCGTCTCGGCGCACCGCAAACTGTAAGCCATGAAACATCTAATTTTCCCTGCCGTTGCACAAGCCGACGCCTTCGTGGCCGACCTCCGTTCTCAGAACCTGATTCAGCCGGAAATGGGCCAGACTTCGGTCAACCGCACCAGCAGCATGACCAACTCGGCTGCCAGCACTGCGCCCCTGACCGGCATCACCGACCCCACGCTGGACGCTGGCGGCACGCCTGAGGACGCGGGCGAAGGCGCAGTCAAAGGCACCGGCGTCGGTTTGATCGCGGGCGCAGTCGCGGGCGTCATCGCCACCGCCACCACCGTAGCGACGGGCGGCCTCGCGTTGCCGGTTATTTTGGGCATGGCGGCGCTGGGTTCGGGCGTCGGTGCAGGCGTGGGAGCTATCGGCGGCGCGGCGGGCGTTGACGAAACCGGCGGCAGAATGTACGACGACAACTACCATGTCAGCGACGAGCACTACACCCAAATGAGCAGCACCATGGACGCCGGTGGCCGCGCTATCGCCGTTGAAGATTCGGTGCCGATGGACGCGCTCAAAGCTACCGCTGATCGTCACGGCGGACAATTCGTTAACTAAGCAATAAACAAATAACATCCAAAAAACCGCAAGCGCTTCTCAAAGGCTTGCGGTTTTTCGTTGGGATTGAGCTGCTTAAGATTGAGCCGCCGCATATTCGAAATAAGCATTGACTTGCGGAATGACAAACAAACTCAGGGCGCTCAGAAGTTGCAGAGCGCCGATTAGTGCGCTCACCGCGTTGAGCAGCAGCAGCAACGCCAAGACCACCCGCGCCCAGATTTTGCCGTTGTAAACTGCCCAGCACAGGCCCGCCAGCAGGGCAAAGCTCAGCAGCAAGCCGAAACTAAAGCCGCCGTAACTCAGGGTATTGGTGATGACTCTCAGGAGATTGATGGCGATAATCAGTATCAGCAGGCCGGACACCAAACGGAAGCCAGCCCGGATACTTTCAGCAGTCGCATTCATGAGCCAATTCTAGTGAAAAGCTGAAATGAAACTGCACACCCAATGGGGGTTGGCGCTCCTGACTTTAGACCCGCACCGTGACGCGTGCGCCGTCGTCTTCCAAGTGAATGGAGTCGATGAAACGCACCACGCGGGTGGCGTACCCCATCACCAGCGTATGCGTCCGCGCTCCACCGCCGAAGCGCCGCACGCCGCTGAGCAGTTCGCCGTGCGTGATGCCGGTACCGGAAAAGACGATCTGTTTGCCGGGGGCGAGTTCATCAGTTTTGTAGACCCGCCCTTCCTCGACGCCCATCAATTTGAAGCGCTCCCGCTGCTCCTCGTTTTCGGCGATCAAGCGGCCCTGAATCTCTGCGCCGAGGCACTTCATGGCCGCCGCCGTGATGACGCCTTCGGGTGCGCCGCCCGATCCCATCAGCGCGTGAATGCCGGTGCCGCGCACGCCCACCGCGAGGCTGGCGATCACGTCGCCGTCAGCAATCAAATTGACTCTTGCGCCCGACTGCCGCACCCGCGCGATCAGGTCGGTGTGGCGCTCACGGTCAAGGATGCTGATCAGCAAGTCGCCAGGTTTGCGGCTGAGCGCTTGGGCCAGCGCGGCAATATTGGCTTCTACCGGCCAGTCGAGGTGAACGCGGCCAGCCGCAGGCGGCGGTACCACCAGCTTTTCCATGTAGCAGTCGGGAGCCTGCATCAGCCCGCCCTTTTCGCTCAGCGCAATCACGGCCAGGCCGTTGGGCAAGCCTTTGGCGGTCACTTCGGTGCCTTCCACTGGGTCAACCGCGATGTCCACCTGATAGTGGCCGCTGCCCAATATTTCGCCGATATACAGCATCGGGGCTTCGTCCATTTCCCCTTCGCCGATCACCACTTCGCCCTGAATGTCCATTTCGTTCAGCACGTCGCGCATGGCCTCGGTGCCCGCGCCGTCCACGGCGTTTTTGTCGCCCATCCCGACAAAGCGGCTCGCCGCCAACGCCGCCGCTTCGGTGACGCGGGCAGTTTCGAGGACGAGGGCATGTTCTAAGTCAGACTTTCGGCGGAGGGGTGTCATGCCTCACACCGTAACATAACCTTAGACGGCTAAGAAATGGGAGCGCTTCCATATTTAGCCTCAGAAAAATAGGCCTTCACTCAACAAAAAGCCGCCCACTCCAAGTCAGGCGGCTCTTTAACTTCAGCGAACCACGATGTTGATAATCCGCCCCGCCACATACACTTCTTTGACCAACTGCTTGCCTTCCAAGTGCTTGGCGACATCTGGGTTGGCGCGGGCGGCGGCGACAGCTTCTTCCTGGGTGGCCGTCTTAGAAATCTCCACTTCGCCGCGCACTTTACCGCTGACCTGCACGCCGATGACGATACTGTCGCGCACGGCTGCCGTTTCGTCTACAGCGGGCCAAGTTTGCAAGTGAACGCTCTGGGCGTTGCCCCGTTCACGCCAGATTTCTTCGGCAATGTGCGGCACCAGCGGAGCCAACATCAAGTTAAACAGGTTCAGGGCTTCGTCCCAAGCGGGCGTGTGGGCCACGGGCGAGCGCTTGGCCTTCACCAAGGTATTGGTCAGTTCCATCAACGAGGCCACGATGGTGTTGAAGCTCAGGCGCTCGAAGTCGCCGGTGATTTTTTTCAAGGTGCTGTGAACGGCGTAGCGCAAATCACCCTCGCTCACGTTCTCGGCGGGGCCGCTGATCGCGTCAAAATACAGCGACCAGACGCGGCCCAACCACTTGGCGGGGCCATTGATGCCGCTGGGATCCCAGGGGCCGCCGACTTCCCAGGGCGCAATAAACGCCAAGTAAGTCCTGACCACATCCGCGCCGTATTCGCGCACCAAGTCGTCAGGGTCGATCACATTGCCCCGGCTCTTGGACATTTTTTCGTTGTCCGGCCCCAAGATGATGCCCTGATTTCGCAGCACCTTGAACGGCTCGGAGATGGTGGTCAAGTTCATGTCGCGGGCCACTTTCGTCCAGAAGCGGCTGTACAAGAGGTGCAAAATGGCATGTTCGATGCCGCCGGTATACAAGTCAATCGGCATCAACTTGTCGGCCAAAGCTGGGTTCCAGGGGCCTTCGTCAAAGTGCGGCGAGGTGAAGCGGTACATATACCAACTGGAATCGACGAAGGTGTCCATGGTGTCGGTGTCGCGCTCGGCGGGGCCGCCACACACCGGGCAAGTCGCCTTGCGGAACTCGGCGTCTTGTTTCAGCGGACTCTGACCCGTCGGCGTGAAGTGAACATTGTCGGGCAGCAACACGGGCAACTGATCCGCCGGAACCGCCTGAGCGCCGTGCTCGGGGCAATAGACAATCGGAATCGGCGTGCCCCAGTACCGCTGGCGGCTGACCAGCCAGTCACGCAGGCGGAAAGTGGTTTTGGCTTTGGCAATGCCGCGCTCCTCCAGCTTGCCGATGATGGTTTCGATACTGGCTTTGCCGCCAGTCAAGCCGTCAAATTCTCCGCTGTTGACGATCAAGCCTTCGCCGCTGTACGCCTCGTTGCCGGTGACGTCCAGAGGCTCACCGCCTTCGGGCCGAATGACTTCCACGATGTCCAAGCCAAACTTTTTGGCAAACTCAAAATCGCGCTCGTCGTGGGCAGGCACGGCCATGATGCTGCCGGTGCCGTAGCTGACCAGCACGTAATCGGCCACCCAGATCGGAATCTGATGCCCGCCAATCGGGTGGGTGGCAAAGCTGCCGGTAAATACTCCGGTTTTGTCAGTGCTCTGCTGGCGCTCCACATCGGTTTTGCCGCCTGCCACTTCCAAGTAGGCCTTGACCGTCTCGGCTTGGTCAGGGGTAGTCAGCTCTGCGACTTTGGCATGTTCGGGGGACAACACCAAGAAGGTCGCGCCCATCAAGGTGTCGGGGCGGGTGGTGAAGACGGTTTCCAAGCCTGCGGGCATGTCGAACACCACTTCTGCGCCCACCGACTTGCCGATCCAGTGGGTTTGCATGGCGCGAACCCGTTCGGGCATGTCGGTGCCGCCAAAGTCCAGCAGTTCGTCGGCGTAGTCGGTAATTTTCAAATACCACTGGCTCAAGTTGCGCCGCTCGACCTGAGTGCCGCAGCGCTCGCACTTGCCTCCCACGACCTGCTCGTTGGCCAGTACCGTCTGATCTTTGGGGCACCAATTGACCAGGCCGCCCTTCTTATACGCCAGTCCGCGCTTGAACATCTCAGCAAAAAACCACTGATTCCAGCGGTAATACTCCGGGTCGGAAGTGGCGAATTTGCGGCTCCAATCGATCATGGTGCCCATCCGCTGAAACTGGCCGGTCATGTATTCGATGTTGGAATACGTCCACTGGCGCGGGTCGACATTGTTTTTGATGGCGGCGTTTTCGGCGGGCAAGCCGAACGAATCAAAGCCCATCGGAAACAGCACGTTTTTTCCGTTCATCCGCATAAAACGGGCGCGGGCGTCCGGCACGCAGTAGGCGTACCAGTGGCCGATGTGCAAATTGCCGCTGGGATAGGGGAACATGGTCAGGGCATAGAACTTTTCGCCTGCCGCTTCAGGATCGAAGGTGTACAGGCCCGCCTCGGCCCAGCGCTGTTGCCACTTGGTTTCTATGGCGTGCGGGTTGTAGCGCTCGCTGCGGGGTTCGGTGATGTTGATCGGTTGGGGCTGGGTGTCGGTCATGAGGGGCACTCCTGTGTGTGGCCAGTGGGAAGGGATGAAAGCAAAAAAAAGCTCCGGCGCAAACCAAAGCCGGAGGCAGGGCGAAGCAAGTTTAATTCAACTCGTCGCGGCGGCCTCCGGTGATAAGCGCAGAGCGGATCATAGAGACAGTGTAATACAGCGCAGGCAAGAGGAGCAAGAAGCCGGGCGCTATTTCTTGGTGCATGTCAGGTTAAACTCCATATTGTAGATTTTCGCCAGCGGATACTTCTGTTGCTGCAAGTACTTGATCGCGTCAGAGCCGGGCCGGATCAGCAGCCGTGTCCACTTGGTCGCCCCGCCCTCACCGCCTGTTACCGCCTGGAACGTCGTGGACGTGCCGGGAAGCAGGGCTGAAGTCTGATCCCCCACGAAATTGTTGAACGTCATGGCGCTGGTATCGGTGGCCGCCACGACATTTGTGGCATTGAAAACTGAGAAACTGGAAAGCTCCTGCTTGGACGCGTTGCTGAGCTTCAAGGTGACGCTAAATCGGTCGTCACTCACCCCGGCCTTGATGAGCTGAACGCTGTACACACCGTTAAACAGGGTGTCGCCGACGCACCCCTTGATGGCGTCGGTCTTGGGCTTCACGCCCCCAGCGGTGATGGCCCCGGCGCGTTTGAGGTCACTGGCCTTGAACTGGTAATACGTTTCGCCATTTTTGGTGCTGGTGGTGGCCTGAAGGGCGACGCCGTTAATAAAGACCTGTTGATTCGTTTGGGCCGCTGCTGTACCAAACAGCGAAATCGCGCCAAGGTACAGGCAAGAAGAAATTTTCATAGCTGAGGGTAACAGAGAAAAGTTTACGAACGGTCTTCTGACTCCGCACCGTTCTGTGGGTGTCCTCGGCGTTTTCACAGAAGGGGATTCTCAAAGTGCTGCCACCATCTTCACTTCGTCCAGGCCGACTCCAAAGCCGTCTGTGATTCGTTCCACCACCACAAAGCCGAAGCGGGCGTAAAAGGCTTCAGTGTGCTGGCTGGTGTCAATCTTGACGCGCTGCACTTCGGGCCAGTGCTGCCGCAGCCAATCCAAGCGCGAACGGGTGAGTTCGCTGCCGAGGCCGCAGCCGTGCAAATCGCCGCGTACCATGCCCCAACTCAGATAAGCCAGCTTGGGATGTACCTCATAACCGACGCCGCCGCAGGCCACGACCTCACCTCCGCGCTCCAGCACGAAATACGGCCGCTGTTCGCACTCTACCCGGCCCAGAAACGCCTCGTAGTCCACCCGCTCGGAAGCAAGGAAATACTTGGGACGGTTGCTTTCAAAAAGAGAAAGGCAGGCAGCGTGGTCGGTGATCAGGTATGGGCGAATCATCTCAGCAGTATGGCAAGGCGGCTCAGGCGCTTCAGCCGTTTTCGCCGAATTAGTGTATCCATAACACCCAGAGGCAACTCAAAATAGACTGTCCGGTAAAGATGAACACCACCTAGACTGTTCCTAAATGTGTAACACGAAGTCATTTGGAATGGAAGCGCTTCACAGGTCAGACTGCTGTTGAGATCTGGCAATTGCCAAGTTGAAACCGAGTCACGCAACACCGTCACACAACGTCAAGGAGGGCCACCCATGACCGTGCCCACTTCCATTCCAGCCAACCCAAATGCCCAGCGCAGTGTTCTCTCGCCGTTGGGTATTTCCGCCGCCACCGTCCACCACAATCCCAGCGTAGCCGAACTGTACCAGCACGCCCTACGGCTCGGCGAAGGCCAAATCACTGAAGGCGGGCCGCTGGCCGTCGTCACCGATAAAACAGGCCGCAGCCCCAAAGACCGCTTTATCGTGGAAGACGACCTGACCCGCCAAACGGTGTGGTGGGGCGGCTTCAATGTCCCCACGACGCCCGAAATCTTTGAGCGGCTGCTGGCCAAAATGAGCGAGTACGCGGGCGAGCGCGAACTGTTCGTTCAAGACCTCTACGCCGGAGCCGATGCCCGCCACCGCCTCTCAGTGCGTTTCGTGCAGGAGATGGCGTATCACTCGCTGTTCGTCCACAACATGTTCGTTCGGCCCAGCCCCGAGGAAAAAGCCGACTTCGAGCCGGACTGGACCGTCCTGAACTTGCCCGGTTTCAAAGCAGCCGGCGAGGCCGACGGCGTGCGGAGCGAAACGGCCATTCTGGTCGATTTCACCAAGAAGATGATTCTGGTGGCAGGAACGCAGTACGCCGGAGAAAACAAAAAAGGCATCTTCAGCGTGCTGAACTTTTTGCTGCCGGATCAGGGCGTCATGCCGATGCACTGCTCAGCCAATGTGGGCAAAGCAGAAGACGTGGCCCTCTTTTTCGGGCTGTCCGGCACCGGCAAAACCACCCTCAGCGCCGACCCGGAGCGCCATTTGATCGGTGACGACGAGCACGGCTGGACAGACGACGGGGTGTTTAACTTCGAGGGCGGCTGCTACGCCAAAGTCATCAACTTGTCCTCAGCGGCTGAGCCAGAGATTTTTGCCACCACCCATACCTTCGGCACGGTGCTGGAAAATGTGGTGGTGAGGCCCGACCACACCCTAGACCTCGCCGACAACTCGCTGACCGACAACACGCGCAGCGCCTACCCGATTGAACAGATCGCCAACCACTGGCCCGGAGGCATGGCCGGAACACCAAAAAATGTGGTGTTTTTGACCGCCGACGCTTACGGCGTGTTGCCGCCCCTGTCGCGCCTGACCCGCGAGCAGATGATGTACCACTTTATTTCGGGCTTCACCGCCAAGATTCCCGGCACAGAAGACGGAATCGCCGAGCCCGAACCGACATTTTCGGCGTGCTTCGGGGCTCCGTTTATGCCGCGCCATCCGGCAGAGTACGCCGAACTGCTGGCGGGGAGGGTCGAGCAAAGCGGCGCGAAGGTCTGGCTGGTCAACACCGGCTGGAGCGGCGGAGCCTACGGCACGGGAAAGCGCATTAGCATTCGGCACACCCGCGCCTTGATTTCGGCGGCCCTCAGCGGCTCGCTTGATCAGGCTGAGTTTGAAACTGAGCCGTTTTTTGGGCTGTCCATTCCCAAACAAGTCGGCGGTGTGCCGGCGGAGATTCTTAACCCGCGCCAGACCTGGGCCAAGCAGGACGCCTACGACGTGGCCGCCAAAAAGCTGGCGGGCCTGTTCCGAAGCAACTTTGGGCGCTTTGAGAGCGGCGCAGATGCAGCCGTGACGGCGAGTATGCCGCAGCACAGCTAAGACATTTCCCCCACACATCAAAGCGAGCGGGCCGCCCTTCCAATCGGGGCGGCCCACTCAACTTTTTAAGGATAGCAAATCCGGCCCTTGACGGTGCTCTGACAAAAGCCAGCACGGCCTTTATCTTGGGCTGACCAACGGCTGAAACGCCGGGCGGAAGATCACCAGCAAGGAACTTCTCCCTTCCTTCTCACCACCACTGGAGGCCCACCATGACCGCGTTCAGCCTTCCAACCCAAGATCAGATTCACAGCATTCCTAGCGCCCACACCCTCAAAGGCAACCTACTCAGCTACGAGTTTCCCAGCGGATTTGCGGAGCGGCTGGCTCACGAGCATAGCTGGACGCTGCCGTTTACGCTGGAAGTGCTGCGCGAGTACCGCCGGTTTCTGGTGCTGGCGGCCACATGCGGCCAAAGCGTGACGCCCAGCAAAGCGGTAGACGCCGCGTGGCACGAACACCTGACCCACACCCGCGATTACTGGTTGCGACTGATCCCGCTGCTGCCTGCGCCGCTGCACCACGACCCGTCGGGCGGCTCGACAACCGAGAGCGCCCACTTCGCTCAGCAGTACCTCGGCACGCTGGAGCTTTACCATGCCGAGTTTGGCCAGCCCGATGCGCAGATTTGGCCGAATCCGCGTTTGCCCATTTCACTTTCACCCACTCCGCGCCCTATCAAGCGCCGTCTCTCCCGCTGGCTGCTGCTGGCGGCAGTGTGGCTGCTGGGCGGGTTGGCGCTCTATCAGTTCGGCATTTGGGCGGTGGCGGGCTTGGCGCTGCTGGGCGTCGTTGTGGCGGCCCAGCTTTCCAGCCCCCGCAAGCGGCGGGGTGGGAGCGGTGGTGATGGCAACGGCGGCAGCGGCTTCTTCGGCTTGCTGGGAGATTTGGGCTCTAGCAACAACAGCACTGGAGATTCGTCTTGCGGTGACAACAGCGGTGATTCGGGCAATTGCGACAGCGGCGGCGATGCTGGTGGCAGCAGCGATGGAGGCGGCAGTTGCGGTTCCGGCTGTGGGGGCGGGTGCAGCAGCTAGAACATTTGTCAAAAAAGAGCTTCTTTTTTGACCGACCAACGGGAGTGGAATAAAGAGAGCCTTTGGGAGGATGGATGGCTGAGCGTGCTTTTTGCTCGGGTATCCATTCGGACAAATGCTCCAAACAGTGAACGGCAGCGCCGTACCCCGGCGGGCGGCGGGGTAAACTGGGAAGCAATCTCGAGCACTTCAAGGAGAACCCACATGGACATGCGAAAGCTGATGAAACAAATGCAACAAGCCCAAAGCGCCGCCAGCAAAATTCAAGAAGAATTGGCCGCGCAAACAGTAGAGGGCAGCGCCAGCGGCCTCGTGACGGTAACGGCCAACGGACACGGCAAAATTCAGAGCCTCAAAATCAAGCCCGAAGCGGTTGACCCCAGCGACGTGGAGGCCTTGGAAGACTTGATTCTGGTGGCGATTCAGGAAGCGGCGGGCAAAGCCGACGAGTTGCAGCGCAGCGCCACCCAAGCGCTGGGATTGCCGGGCGGAATGTTCTGAAAAGCCCCCGTGTGCAGGCGAGAACGCCGTGAAATATCCTCCCAGTTTGGTGGCGCTGATCCGCGAACTCTCGCGCTTGCCGGGCATCGGCCCCAAAAGTGCCCAGCGCCTCGCCTTTTACCTGTTCGAGCAGCCGCGTGAAGACATCGAGCGCCTCGCCGGATCGCTCCTCGACGCCAAGCGCGAACTGCACACCTGTCCGGTCTGCTTTAACATCACCGACGCAGAACTGTGCGATGTTTGCGCCGACCCGACCAGGATGCAAAACCTGATCTGCGTGGTAGAAGAGCCCGGCGACGTGATCGCCATTGAAAAAAGCGGCGAGTACACCGGCCTTTATCACGTGCTGCACGGCGTTCTAAGTCCCATGAACGGCGTCGGCCCCGATAAGCTGCAACTCAGGCCGCTGCTGCCCAGACTCCAGAGCGGCATCGAAGTGATTTTGGCCACCGGCACCACCGTGGAGGGCGAAGCCACCGCCATGTATGTGCAGCGCCTGATTGAGCCGCTGGGCGTCGTGGTCTCGCGCATCGCTTACGGCCTGCCGGTGGGGGGAGCGCTCGAATACGCCGACGAAGTCACGCTGGGACGGGCGCTGAGTGGCCGTCAGCGGGTCAGCAAATAATCAGCAGCCAAGCCCTGCCCGCCTGCAAATGGCGGTTTTTTCATCTTCGTGCTCGATTTGGTGACACCAAGGTGAGACGTGAGCGAGTATGATGAGGCACGATGCTGGACGCCCTTAAACAATTGGTCATGGATGTAGACGGCGCTTGGGCTGCGGCTCTCGGCGGCATGGACGGTCTGCTGGTGGACGGCCACACTGAAGCCGATGTAGACCTCACTCTGCTGGTCGCCGAACATGCCGGACTGCTGCGAGCCGCCAAACAATCCTACGAACTCACCCTCTCAGGGGGCACGCCAAGCGAGTGGTTCGTGCGCGGCGAAACCCTGAGCGCTTATCTTTTGCCGCTGCAAGACTTTTTCTTGATGTTGATCCTCGACGGCCACGGCAATTTGGGCCAGGCCCGCATTTACGGCCAACAAACCCTCAGGCAACTGGAGACGTACTTATGAGCGCCCACCTGCGCGAAGTCATTGATTTGCCGGGAGTGGAGGGCGCGGTGCTGAGCAGCAGTGACGGGCTGAGCTTGGAGAGCTACGGCCACTACACCGAACTGCTCGCCGCCGAACTCACCGCCCTCAGAGCGACTTTTGAACGGGCCTCACGCTCCAGCGGACTCGGAAAAATGTCGCGGCTGGCGATCACCGCCGAGACACTGGAGATCGTGGTGGTCACGGCGGGGCCCTACCTCGCCGCCGTTGCCATGACGCGGGGCATTGACACCCGCCCCGCCCAGCAAGCACTGGCCAAGTTGGCGCTGAGCTTACCGCTCCCCGGAGCCAGCAATGCCCGTTGATCCGCTTCAGTTGGATGAAGCCCTCGGGCGCATTCTCAGCACCCGTGGCGTGCGCTACGCGGCCCTCGTCGGCCCAGACAGCAATCCACTGGGGAGCGCCGGGACCCAGCCGCCCGACGCCAGTTTCGTCAGGGCCGCGCAGGCGGTGGCCCAGAGCCTCAGCGCCACCGTGGGCGATCAGCCGCTCAAAGACTTGATGATGGACTTCGCTGACGGCCCAGTGCTGCTGACCCCCCAAAGCGACAATCTGCTGCTGGTTGGCTTTGATGAAGTCGGCAACTTGGGGCGCGTCCGGTTCGCGGTCAAGCGGGAGATCAGCAGACTCTGAACTCCAAGTGAAAAGCGGCGGCCCGTGAGTTACTGGGCCGCCGCTTCTTGACATGAGGTGAGGTTGTAGCTCAGTCCGCCGCGTCTGCGGGCGCGTACTGAAGGCGGTGCAAGCGGGCGTAGTAGCCGTTTTGCGCCAGCAGTTCGCTGTGGCTGCCCTCCTCCACCACTTGCCCGCGCCGCATCACCACGATTCGGTCGCAGTGCTCGATGGTACTGAGGCGGTGGGCGATGATGACGCTGGTGCGCCCGTGCATCACCTTGGCCAGCGCGTCCTGAATCCGCATCTCGGTTTCGGTGTCCACGCTGGCCGTGGCTTCATCCAGCACCAAAAGAATGTCAGGGTTCTGGATCAGAGCGCGGGCGAAGGCCAAGAGCTGCTTCTGGCCGGTGCTGAGGGTCGCGCCGCGCTCGCGGACTTCGGTGTTGTAGCCTTCCGGCAGTTCCATGATGAATTCGTGGACGCCCACATATTTGCAGGCCTGAATGACCCGCTCGTGGGGAATGTCGGGGTTGCTCAGCGTCAAATTGGTTTCCATCGTTCCGGCGAACAAAAACACGTCTTGCAACACCACGCCGATGTGACGGCGCAGATCGTACTGGGCCAGGTCTTTGACGTTCACGCCGTCCACGTCCACAGAGCCGCGCTGCACGTCGTAAAAGCGGCTGACCAGAGAAGTGATGCTGGTCTTGCCCGCGCCCGTCGCGCCCACCAGCGCCACGCTCTCGCCAGCCCGAATGTGCAGGTCGATGCCGCGCAGTGTCCAGCGGGGATCGTCATCGGGGGTATCCGCCGTCACTTCGGGGTCGTAAGCGAACCAAACTTTATTGAGATCGACCCGGCCTTCAAAGTGGGTCAAGGTCTTGGCGTCCGGCTTGTCCTGAATGGTCACGTCTTCGTCCAGTACGCCGAAGATGCGCTCGGCGCTGGCCATGGCCGCTTGCAGGTTGTTCATCACGTCGGCCAGATCCTGAATCGGCTGAAAGAGCTGACCCACGAAGCCGTTGAACGCCACCAGCGTGCCCAGCGTGATGCCGGAGGCCGCCAGCACCGCGTCGGGATTGCCCACGCCCGCACTCAGGAGAATGCTGCGCCCGGCGAACCACAACACCAGCGAGCTCGCCACTGCGCCGAGCAGCGCCACGGTCGGCTGAAACAGCGAAAACCAACTGACTGAATTGATGGTTGCCCGCAGCAGGCGGCGGTTCGAGCGGTCAAAGTCCTGTGAGTTGTGGTTCTCACGGCCAAACAACTGCACTGTTAGCATTCCGGTGATGTTTTCGTTGAGCTTGGTGTTGACGATGGCCTGCTGAATGCGGGTGTCTCTAAAGGCGTAGCGGATTTTGGTGCGGAAATAAGCCGAGGCGTAAAACAAGATCGGCAGCACCAAAAAGCTGATGATCGCCAGCGGCCACGACACGCTGAGCATAATCACCACGTAGGCGATAATGAGAAAGCTGCTGGTAATCAAGCTGACCAGGCCCGCCGTAATGAACTGGTTAATGGCGTCCACATCGCTGGTAACGCGGGTAATCAAGCGGCCTACCGGGTTGGCGTCGAAGAAAGCCAGCGGGAGGCGCTGCAACTTGGTGAAGATGTCGCTGCGGATGTCATACAGCACCTTCTGACCCAGATAGTTGATGACGTAGGTGGCGGCGTAGCGCATCAAAAAGTCCAGCACGCGCAAACCGAGAAAGAGCAGCGCCGCGTTCAGCAGCACTTGAAAAAGCGCTTGCCGGGTGGCCAGATCGCTGCCTGCCGTCAGCACCCTCGGCCCCAGCGCGTGGTCGATGGCGTAGCGCTGAATCAGCCCGTAAAGCGGCGCGGCCACCGAAAACACGAAGGTGGTGATCAGCGCAATCACGGCCAATTTGGTGTAGGGGCGCAGGTAGTTCAGAATCCGGCGGGTGAGATTCGCGTCGAACTCCTTGAGAAAGGCCTCGTCGGGTTGGGTCATGCCTTCACCTTTTCAGTGCTGAGCGGTTCACCGCTGGGTTTGATCTGGGAAGCGGCTTCAGTCAGGGCGTCTCTAGCCAGTTTGCCTTCGTCTTCACTTTTCAAATCGCCCTCTAGGCGCTGCTGGCGGTCTAATTCGGCATAGTGACCGCCGAGGGCCAGCAAGTCCTCGTGGCTGCCCTGCTCCACGATCTGGCCGCGCTCCATCACGATGATGTGATCGGCGTGGCGCAGGGTGCTGACGCGGTGGCCGATCAGCAGCACGGTGCGGCCCTGCTGAACTTGGCGCAGCCCACTGAGAATCCGGCTTTCGGTTTCGGTATCCACCGCGCTCATGGCGTCGTCGAGCACCAGAATGCGCGGCTCACGGGCCACCGCGCGGGCCAGAGCGGTGCGCTGGCGCTGGCCACCCGACAGGGTCACGCCGCGCTCACCCAGCGTGGTGTCGTAGCCCTGCGGGAACCGCTCGATTTCGCTGGCCAGTCCGGCGATCTCCGCCGCCGCACGGACACGGTTCATGTCGGGCTGGCGGTCATCGGGCGGTGGAGCTTTCGATTTCAGCACGCTGATGCGGGTCGGGATCGGCGCGTAGTTGGCGTTGTCGAGGCCGAAAGCCACGTTGGAAGCGATCGTATCGGAAAACAAGAACGGCTCCTGAGGTACGACGGCCACGTTTTCGCGCAGCACTCTAAGCGGAATGCGCCGCACGTCCACGCCGTCTACCCGCACCGTCCCGCTGCTCACGTCTACGAGGCGCGTCACCAAATTGCCCAGCACGGTTTTGCCGCTGCCGGTGGGGCCGGTGATACCCAAAGTTTGACCTGCCGGAATCTTCAGCGACACGTCTCTAAGCACCTGCTGACCGTCAAAGTTGAGGCTGACGTGGTCAAACTCGATCTCGCCCAGAACGGACTTGATACTGGAATCGGTGCGCCCGTCGTCTCTGATGAACGGCTGGGCATTGAAGATGTCTTGGAGGCGGCCCCACGACGCCGAGCCGCGCTGAAGCATGTTGGTGATCATCCCGATGCTGAGCATGGGCCAGGCCAGGCGGTCGAGCACCAAGGCAAATTGGGTAAATTGCCCCAGCGTCAACGGGCTGCCCGGCACCAACCCCAGGATCATCCGGCCGCCGTAAATCAGCACGATCACGTAGGCCAGCCCCATCAGGAGGCTCATGGAGGCTTGCAGCGGCCCTTCCACGGTGGTCAGACGCAGCGCCCGCTTAATCAGTTCGCTGTTGAGGCTTTTGTATTCGGTGATCTCGCGGTCTTCGATGGCGTAGCCTTTCACGACTCTCGCACCCGAAAAGTTTTCCTGCGCTTTGGCCGAGATGACGCTGTTTTGCTCCTGCACCGCCACGTAGCGGGCGCTGATGAGCCGGGCCAGCATAAACAAAACCCCGATAATGACTGGAAATACCACCAGCACAGCCAGGGTCAGCCGCCACGACAAGCTGAAAAACCAAAAGAAACTGACCACGAAGCTGGCAACCACGCTGGAAAGTTGCCAACTGCCAAAGCCGATCATTTCGCGCACCGCCGAGAGGTCGCCGGTCAAACGGTTCATCAAGTCGCCAGTACGGGCGCGGTCAAAGTAGTGTTTGTCGAGGCCGGAGAGGTGGGCGAACAGATCGCGGCGCACCTCGTATTCGATCTGGCGGCTGGCATACACGATCAGCCGCCGCACCAGCACCATCAGCCCGCCGGACACGACCACCGACAGCACCGCGCCCAGCGCGTAGAGCGCCACCTGCCCCGCCGTGATGCCAGCCGTGGCCGGATTGGTGTCGGCGGCTCCGGTCAGGCCGTCAATGATGAGGCGGGTAAAATAAGCCGGCAACGTGACGGCCGTTCCCGCGCCGAAAACGGCCAGCGTGCCGAGGAAGAATTGACGTTGGTGCAGCTTCAGGTACGGCCAAAGGGTGGACAGGGTATTCAAAAGTGACCTCAGGCAAATCTGGGAGCGGAAGAAAACGGCGCGAAACACGCGGCGGACGCCAGCAGCTCAGGCTAAGCAGCCCGGGCCAAACGGTATAGTCTACGCCGCTCTGCCGCCGGGTAAATAAGCCATTTGGCGCAGTTGAGGCAATGGTAAAGCTCTCCAGAAGGGAACAGTCCATTCGGGCTGTGCTGCCTCACCTCCGCTGCCCACCCAACAGCCTGAGAAGTCGGAGGTCCGAGCCCTGAGCTAATCCGCTCCTAAGCAGCCGGGATCACGGCCCTTTGTGAGCGACTAAAAGTAAACTCTTGGGCCGCAAAATTTGCCCGCACGGCAGGCGGTTGAGCTCAGCTTTTCCCTCGTGCCACCTCCAACCTCACACCCGGCAGAATTGATTGACTTGACACTTTCCAAAGGCGGGTGCTACTATCTCCAACCGGAAGTAAGACGGCCAAAAGCCGCTCAAGCAACCGCGCTCAGGCAGAGAATCACCCCTCTGAGCAGGAGAGGTGCCACCCTAGCTCAACTGGTAGAGCACCCGACTTGTAATCGGAAGGTTGTCGGTTCGATTCCGATGGGTGGCTCCATGTACAAGTCTCCATGCAGCAGTCGCCGAGCCGCTCCCCGGCAAAGCGAAAAGTTTGGGTAGGTGGCCGAGTGGTTAAAGGCGACAGACTGTAAATCTGTTCACGTAAGTGTACGGCGGTTCAAATCCGCCCCTGCCCACCATCTGCGGGAGTAGCTCAGTTGGTAGAGCGTCAGCTTCCCAAGCTGAATGTCGCGAGTTCGAGTCTCGTTTCCCGCTTTTCCTTTTTTGAGTTTTAGTTTCAAGCAGTGCTTTCAGCCCCCTGCTCTTGTAGCTCAGTGGTAGAGCACTCCCTTGGTAAGGGAGAGGTCATCAGTTCAATCCTGATCAAGAGCTCCAGTAAGAATGTTTGGCCCGCACCTTTACTCGAAAGAGCTTAGCGCGGGCCGAATTTCCATGACTTTATTTCGAGCAGCGCGGTTTAAGTTTCTGCTTTACCGGAGGAACCACCATGGCAAAAGGAACGTTCGAGCGCAACAAGCCCCACGTCAACATCGGCACGATTGGTCACGTCGATCACGGCAAAACCACCCTCACCGCCGCCATCACCTACACAGCCGCCTCAATCGACGCCAGCATCGAGACCATGCGCTATGACCAGATCGACAAGGCCCCCGAAGAAAAGGCCCGTGGCATCACCATCAACACCGCCCACGTCGAGTACTCCACTGCTGCGCGTCACTACAGCCACGTGGATTGCCCCGGTCACGCCGATTATGTCAAAAACATGATCACCGGCGCAGCCCAGATGGACGGCGCGATCTTGGTCGTGTCGAGCGCTGACGGCCCGATGCCCCAGACCCGCGAGCACATCCTGCTCGCCAAACAAGTCGGCGTGCCCCACATTGTCGTCTTCATGAACAAGGTCGATATGGTCGACGACGAGGAACTTTTGGAACTCGTCGAGATGGAAGTCCGCGAGTTGTTGGGCCGTTATGATTTCCCCGGCGATGATCTTCCCGTCGTCAAGGGTAGCGCTCTGCGCGCGCTAGAAGTCCTGACCGCCACGCCCAAAATGGCACGCGGCACCGACAAGTGGGTCGACAATGTCTGGGAACTCCTCGACGCCGTGGACAGCTACATCCCCACCCCTGAGCGCGACACCGACAAAGCCTTCTTGATGCCGGTCGAAGACGTGTTCACCATCACTGGACGCGGCACGGTCGCCACCGGCCGTGTCGAGCGCGGCATTGTCAAGGTTCAGGACGACGTCGAGATCATCGGCCTGCGCGATCTGCGCAAGACCACTGTCACCGGCATCGAAATGCACCGCAAGCTCCTCGATTCCGGTATGGCGGGCGACAACGTCGGCGTGCTTTTGCGCGGCGTGGCCCGTGACGACGTGGAACGCGGCCAGGTGTTGGCCAAGCCCGGTTCGATCAAGCCGCACACCAAGTTTGAAGCCAGCGTTTACGTGCTCTCGAAAGACGAAGGCGGACGCCACAGTGCATTCTTCGGCGGCTACCGTCCTCAGTTCTACTTCCGCACGACCGACGTGACGGGCGTGGTGGAACTGTCCGAGGGCGTGGAAATGGTAATGCCCGGCGATAACGTGACCTTTATCGTCGATCTGATCAAGCCGATTGCCATGGAAGAGGGCCTGCGCTTCGCCATCCGCGAAGGTGGCCGCACCGTCGGCGCGGGCGTCGTCACCAAGATCGTGGAGTAAGCCAGCACAACGTTCCTCAAGCGGGGGCAAGCCAGTATGCTTGCCCCCGCTTGTTTCGTTATAATTCTCACAGATGCCGAATGTCCCTTCTCTGGCCGACTGGCCGCAATCGCTTGAGCGCAGCGGCAACGCCGTCGCCCTACTGGCCAGCGGCCTCACCGAAGCCGAAGCCCGCTGGCGACCTCAGCCGGAAAGCTGGTCGGCACTCGAAATCATCAATCACCTTGCCGACGAGGAAAGTGCCGATTTCCGCACCCGGTTCACTCTGCTTATCAAAGCGCCGCAGGAAGCCTGGCCCAAAATTGATCCGCAAGGCTGGGCGCGGCAGCGGCGCTACAACGCACGCAGCTTGGAAAGTTCCATCGAGCGATTTTTGGAGGAGCGGCAAGCCTCGCTGCGCCAGCTCCAAGCCTGGCCGGAACCGGACTGGGCCGTGAGGCACGGCAGCCTCAGCGCCGCCGACTTGATAGCGTCGTGGCAAGCCCACGATCTCTTGCACCTGCGCCAGCTGGCCCAGCTGCGCTATCTCTATTTGGAAGCGTTGGGCCTGAATATCAGCTACGCGGGCACTTGGCCGGGGCTAGTGCGCCCAGAGGAAACCGTAAGCTAAACTTCCAGCTTGACCAAATAGCTTCAGCGCGATCAGGCCACATTTGCAAAGGCTTGAGGCCCGCACAGTTCATCCAAATGAGCGCGAATGGGACGACCTGGCAGAGCTTTTCCTAATTTGCTCGGCGCATGCCAAATCTTTGATTTGAAAAGCGACGGGAGCCCCCCGCGCTTATCAGCACGCGAAAAATCGACTGAGCGTCGGAGACTTTCCAACGGGCTTGCCCAGCCTAGAAGGTGGCCGAGGCTAGACAGCCGCGCCCCCAGCACCGTATACTCGTGAACGTTGTCTGCCCTACGAGCAGGCTTTCACCAGTACGCCGCCGCTGTGATTTTGGGTCGGACACTGGGAGTTCGCAAGGTTGGCCCGCCCAACACCGATAAGCAGCATGCTGATTGGCAAGAGCGGCGCACGACCTCCGGACGACAAGGAGAACGAGCATGGCCAAAGACGGACCGCGCATGATTATCAAGATGGAAAGCACCGCTGGAACGGGCTTTTACTACACCACCACCAAAAACCGCCGCAACACGCAGGCCAAACTGGAACTCAAGAAGTACGATCCAGTCGTCAAAAAGCATGTTCCCTTCAAGGAGAAAAAGGTCTGATCTCGGCTGGCCCACCTGATGGTGAGTCACGCAAGGACAGCTCCTTTTTCCGCCATTCTTTGAGGTGAGGTCATGAACATCGTGCAGTATTTCAAAGACGCCCAGGGCGAACTCTCGCGGGTGACTTGGCCGAGCCGTGAAGCGGTATTCGAAGGCACTCAAGCGGTGCTGATCTTCGTGATCGGCCTGACCTTGATCGTCTTCGCCCTCGATAAGGTCTTCGGCATCCTGATCAAATTGGTGTTGCCATGAGCATCGAGTGGTACGCCGTTCACACCTATATCGGCCAAGAAGAACGGGTCGAGAGAACGCTGATGGAACGCGCCCGTAAGTTAGGGATGCAGGGTACCAAGATTTTTCAGGTGTTGCAGCCCAGCGAAAAGGCCGTCGAGCTGCGCGAAGGCGGTAAGAAAGAAACCGTCGAGCGCTTGCTGTTTCCCGGTTACGTTTTCGTCCAAATGGATATTGAAGACGACGACTCGCCCGGCGAACTCGGCGAGAGCTGGGAGACGGTACGCAACACCCCCGGCGTCACCGGTTTTGTCGGCACCACCACTTATCCGGTGCCGCTCTCGCAAGAAGAAGTGCAGCGCTTACTGGTTTCGGTGGGCCTGACCCAGCAAACCGAGGAAGCGCCTACGCCGCGCATCAAGGCCGATTTCAAGGCGGGCGACATGGTGCGCGTCACGGCTGGCCCGTTTGCCGATTTCAGCGGCGTGGTCAGCGAAGTCAACATGCCGCAGGCCAAGGTCAAAGTGCTGGTCAGCATCTTCGGGCGCGAAACGCCGGTTGAGCTCGACTTCTCGCAGATCAGCAGATAAGCCGCTCAGCACTAGCCAAGCCGCCTCAAAATCCGTAAAATAAAAAAGTTGCTGCCAAATCCCCTCCCCCGGCAGAACTTAGCGCCAGCACCCCTCAGAGCAGCACCAGGGGGAGCTAAGGAGAAGAAATGAAGAAGATCACCGGCATCGTGAAGTTGCAGCTTCCGGCAGGCAAGGCCACCCCGGCCCCGCCCGTCGGCCCCGCGCTGGGTCAGTACGGCGCGAACATCATGCAGTTTACCAAAGAGTTCAACGCGCTGACGGCCGACAAGGGTGACGCGATCATCCCCGTGGAAATCACCATTTTCGCCGATCGCAGCTTTACCTTTATCACCAAGACCCCGCCAATGAGCTACCTGATTCGTAAAGCTGCCGGACTGAGCAAGGGCAGCGCCACGCCCAACAAAGCCAAAGTCGGCAAGCTCGACTGGAACCAGGTCTTGGAAATCGCCAAAACCAAAATGCCCGACCTCAACGCGGGCAGCGTCGAAGCCGCCGCCAACACGGTCGCAGGCACAGCACGCAGCATGGGCGTGACCATCGAGGGAGGCCCCAATGCCTAAGCACGGAAAGCGCTACACAGCGCTCATCGGTAAAGTCGACCGCAACAAGCAGTACACCATCAGCGAAGCCGCTGAACTCGTCAAAGAACTGGCCACCGCCAAGTTCGATGAAACCGTGGAAGTTCACTTCCGCCTCGGCATTGACCCGCGCAAGAGTGACCAAAACGTGCGCGGCACGGTGGCGCTGCCGCACGGCACCGGCCGTAATGTGCGCGTGGCCGTGATCGCCAAGGGTGAGAACGTGGCCGCCGCCGAAGCTGCAGGTGCGGACGTGGTCGGCAGCGAAGAGCTGATCGAGCGCATCGCGGGCGGCTTCATGGACTTCGACTCGGTTGTGGCAACCCCCGACATGATGGCCCAAGTCGGTCAGAAGCTGGCCCGTTTGCTGGGGCCGCGCGGCCTGCTGCCCAACCCCAAGAGCGGCACCGTCGGCACCGACGTGGCCGGCATGGTCAAGAGCCTCAAGGCCGGGCGCATCGAGTTCCGCAATGACAAGACCGGCGTGATCCACGCGCCAATCGGCAAGGTCAGCTTTGAAGGCGGCAATATCAGCGAGAACTACCAAGCGCTGATCAGCGCCCTCGAAGGAGCTAAGCCCGCCAGCGCCAAAGGCGTCTACTTGCGCAGCGCTTTCCTGACCAGCACCATGGGGCCGAGCATTCCCCTGACGCTGAGCACCCAAGCGCAGTAATACCCAATCTTCAGCACCCCGGTGCATTCAGGCACCTCTCAATGTTCGCGGCACCTTAGACAGCGGGTATCTTTGCCAGGGTTTTGACCTCACGGTTAAAAGATTTAAATCCACCCGCCGAGTTGTCTGGAACGCCTCTGGGCACCGGACATCCTTGTTTTCCGATTTCATTCGAGTTGTATGACCAGATAAGGAGGTTCGCAACTATGCCGAACCAACGCAACCAAAACATTCTGGCCTCGCTGAAGGCTTCCTTAGAAGGCGTCGAAACGTTTTTCGTCGTCGACTATCAGGGCCTCAGCGCTGGGCAGTTGGGCGCACTCCGCAAGCAAGTGGTGGAAAAGGGTGGGCGCATTATTGTCGCCAAAAACTCCCTGATCAACCTGGCGCTGGGTGAAACCGATTTCAGCGACGCCCTCAAAGGGCCGAGCGCTATCGTGGTGGCCCAAGACGACGCCGCTGGTGTGGCCAAAGCGCTGAGCGACGCGGCCAAAGCCAACGACAAAGGCATCCCGACCATGAAGGCGGGCTTCCTTGAAGGCAAGCGCGTTGACATCAGCGTGGTCGCCCGTATCGCCTCGCTGGGTACTAAAGATCAGCTCTACTCCGAGCTGGTTGGCGTGCTGGGCGCACATCAAAGCAACTTCGTGGGCATCTTGGAAGCCTACAAAGCGCAGCTCGAAGAAGCTGCCGCTTAAACTGCGCTTTCCTCTTCCCTCTCATCAAGTTTTACCCTCAATTTAAAGGAGTCCTACCATGGCTTTCAACAAAGAGCAATTCCTCGACGATCTGTCCAACATCACCCTCCTCGAACTGGCCGACCTGATTGACGCCATCAAAGAGAAGTTCAATGTGACCGCTGCTGTGGCTGTCGCCGGCCCCGCTGCTGGCGCGGCTGCCGTCGAAGAGAAAACCGAATTCGACGTGGTGCTGATCGACGCTGGTGCCAGCAAGATCAACGTCATTAAAGAAATCCGCGCCATCACGGGTCTGGGCCTCAAAGAAGCCAAAGACCTCAGCGAGAAGGGCGGAGCACTCAAAGAAGGCATCAACAAAGAAGAAGCCGAGAAGCTCAAGGCCCAGCTCGAAGCCGCTGGCGCTAAAGTCGAACTGAAGTAAGGCCCCTTAACCGGGAGTGCAGCCCTCAGCCGAAAGGTTGGGGGTTTTTTGTGGTTCACGGTTTCAAGCTTTTACTCGTTTCCAGATTCTCCAACCACGGGCCGCAGCAACACACCGCAGCGTTTCCCCTTGAGCGCATAGATTGGGATGGGATGAACTGCAAACGTCATCCCAGTACTTATCAACGACCAGTCTCCCATTATTTTCCAAACAGATTCTGGGCCTGAGTAGCTAGCAACTCAGTGCAGCGCGTTCAAATCTTCGCGGGTGGGAGCATACGCGCCTGCGTGCGAGCAGGCCACCGCCGCTGCCTTGAGGCCCATCTGGAGGTGATCTGTCCAGAGGGAACCAGGCTGTTCGGTGGCGCTGACCAAAATGCCGGCACACAGCGCGTCACCCGCGCCCACCGTATCGGCCACCGTGACCAGCACCGTCGGCAGATCGACGCGGCCCGACGAGTGGTACAAACTCGCGCCCAGCGCTCCACGGGTCACGATGATTGGAGCGCGGGGATTGAGGCCCCGCAAGTAGCGCAGGGCGTCGTCTTCAGATTGGCCGGCAAAGAAAAAAGCCAAATCTTCATCGCTGAACTTGAGCAAGTCAGAGCGCTTGACCACCGCTTCAAACACCGGCAAGTAGGCCGGGTTGCGGTGAACGATGCGGGCATTGGGATCGAAGCTGATTTTGGTGCCCGCCGCCCGCGCATTTTCGATCAGGCCCAGCAGCGTGTCGGCCAGCGGCCAGCGCACCAAGCTGATGCCGCCGACGTGCAGCCAGCGGGCCGATCCCAGCCAGCCGTCCGGCAGGTGGGTCGGGTCAAACATCAAGTCGGCGCTGTTTTCACCCAAAAAGCGGTAAGCCGGTGGGTTGGCCGAATACACCACTGCCATCAGCGTGGCCGCCGGAAGCCGCTGCAAGAAACGCGGATCAAGACCTGCTTCCAGCGAGGCCCGTACCAAATCGTCACCGAAGTTGTCTTGCCCGACTGCGCCCGCAAACGCGCTCGGCATACCGAGACGGGCGCAGGCACGGGCCACATTCCACGCTGCGCCGCCGGGGTGGGCCGTCCACTGGTTGCCGCCAGCAGTCACGAGGTCGGTGAGGGCTTCTCCCGCGCTGACGATGAGGGGCAAAGAGTGATCGGACAAACCGGCGTAGGTGGAAAAGTCGGGGCGGGTCATTGGAGATTAGAGTACCATCTTGCAGGCGTTCGGCAGGCGCTTTTGGGTTGCCCCCCACTGCGCGGCGTCTTAGAGCAACTTGGCTTTTTGCAGTTCTTCTTGCAGGCTCCGCAGATTCTTATTGGCCAGTGCCAGGTCGGTGATGCGTGCTTTGGCTTGGGCTTTACCCAGCAGTTCAGGCAAGAACTGGAGTTGCTCGGCAGCCTGCTCGTACTGGTCACGCCCACGCTTGGCAATCAGCTCGGCGGCGAGTTGTAGCCGGATTTCAGCCGCTCTGGCTCGGTACTGCGGCACTTCACCGAGACGCTGCGCGAGGTCTTCACGCACTCGACTGGTCAAGGTGCCGATTCCCACACCCGGCAGATGAGACAAAACCACAAATTCGGCGTAACGGCCCTGATGAAGGCGGTCGTACTCTTCCGCTTCGCTGAGATCGTGATCGCCTTCGAGCAGGAGTCTTAACAGCTGGGCGTTGCCCAAGCCCCTCAAGTTGGGACGCTGCTCAAAGGCTTTGAGCGCTTTTTGCCAGTCTTTGGCCCAATCTAAGCTCACCGACTGCGCCAAGCGTTCCCACTGCAGCGCAGCACTTTCAAGCAGACCGTCAAAGGCCAGTTCGAACGCTTTTTCGCGGCGCTGGGTGGCGGCGTAGCGGCTCAGCAACCAGTGGTGTTCGGGCGTCAGTCGGCCAGCCATGCGCGGCTGATTCAGGCGAAAGGTCAAAATCTGCTCCAAGATGTCTTCGGCGGCGTGGTGCTCAAACAAGCTGAACAGCGGCTCCAACGGTGCATGCGGCTTGGTTCGGTTAAAATAGTCAATCAGTTTTCGGCGTTGGATTTCGTTGGATGCGCTCGCTAAAAAATACTCGGCAACTTGGGCATCGTCACCTTTGGAAATCAATAAGGCCTCGCGCTGAGCAGGCGTTTGCTGCGCTGCCGGAATGAGATGCAGGAGCGCTTTGGCATACAGCCCTTGGTCATATCCGGAAGGCGGGGACTTATCGTGTACCCGTTGAAGGCGTGAAACCAGCGTCTTATATTCGGCTGGGAGCAATTCAGCGGCGAAGTCAGCCAACTCGTCACTGTGAGCCAAAGGCCAAAGACTTCTCAATTTCAACACGAAGTCAACAGCTTGGTGGCGGGCCGCCTCAGGTAACTTCTGTTCGCTGACCAAGCTCAAAATGCCTTCCAGCGAGCCGCCCAAAGCATCTCCAAACGGCTCACCGTATGGCTCAGCCCAGCCGCACATGGCCGCGTCAATCTGCTCCATCATTTCCAGATATATTGCCAGCGCCTGCTCGGGTTGGTCTTCCCACAACACGTCGGCTTCGTCCAGCACACTGTCCAGATCCGAGGTGTCCAGGCCGTCGTTGTAATAATCTCCACGCTGCCGCGAAGCCTCTCTCTTGAGCTGCATAAAGAGCGCCGCGACTGAAAGAGGCTGGGCTGTGATCGGCGCGGCAGGGCCAGTCATCTGTTCCAAGAGGAAGCGCAGTTCGGGCGCGGCCCGCAAAAGCTGCCCGATGACGCCCCTGAGTTGCTCGGCGCTGAGCGGCTTCAGCACCACAGCTAAAGCGCGAAGTTGCTGAAAATCTGCCTTGGATTCGCTGAAGCGGGTCAGGAGCGCCGCCACATGTTTACACCCGCCCCTCCGGCCCACCGGACACGAGCAGTCGGCTTTGGTGACTTTGCCGCCGCACAGCACAGCGCTCACTTGATAAGTCTCGGTGCCGTAAGCCGTGCCGCTGAGTTGCCAGCCGGTCTCTAGCGGCTCAGCGGTCAAGTCGTCCAAGTGGCGCACATATGAGCGGCCTTTTTTGACTTCACCGACCCCGGACCAAGTTTGGACGGCGGCGGCATTCAAAGGGGGCAACTGGGGAGCAGCGGCAGGCATTGACCATGAGTTTAGCGCTGTTTGGGTGGGAGGGAGAACTTGACGCCGTGCAGATCTCTGCTCGTGCTTGATGTTTCCAACGCTACGCTACACGAATGCACCTAATTTTTACTTTTGCTGGTTCTTTCATCCTTATTGATCACGGTTAGACTTTGCAGGTAACAGCAAGCGGCCCACCTCCAACTCAGAAGGCAGGCCGCTTTTCTTAAACTGAATTAGACTTCCAATTCTTTTTTGGTAATGAACGGCATCTGATCTCGTAGTTCCTTGCCGACCACTTCCAACGTGTGGGTTCGCATTTTGCCGCGTTGCTCGTTCATGTACGGAAAGCCCGATTCGGCATCGGCAATGAACTTCTCGGCGAACTTGCCGCTTTGAATATCGGTCAGCACATCTTTCATGGTGGCTTTGGTGTCCGCCGTGATGATGCGTGGCCCAGTCACATAATCGCCGAACTCGGCGGTGTTGCTGATGGAGTGGCGCATGCCTTCAAAGCCCTTCTCATAGATCAAATCGACGATCAGTTTGACTTCGTGCAGGGTTTCAAAGTAGGCGATTTCGGGTTGATAGCCCGCTTCCACGAGGGTTTCAAAGCCAGCTTGGATTAGGTGGGTCACACCGCCGCACAACACGCTTTGCTCGCCGAAGAGGTCAGTCTCGGTTTCTTCCTTGAAGGTGGTTTCAAGGACGCCTGCACGGGTGCCGCCGATGCCGCGTGCGTAGGCCAGCGCAATCTCGCGGGCGTTACCACTGGCATTTTGCTCCACGGCGAAAATGCTGGGCATCCCCGCGCCATCAGCGTAGACGCGGCGCAGCATGTGACCGGGGCCTTTGGGAGCGACCAGAAAAACGTCCACATCGGCGGGAGGCTTGATCCGGCCAAAGTGGATGTTGAAGCCGTGCCCGAAAGCCAGCGCCTTGCCTGCACTCAGGTTGGGTTCGATGCTCTCGGCGTAGGTTTTGGGCTGGTTCTCGTCGGGAATCAGCAGCATGACCACGTCGGCTTCCTTCACCGCGTCCTCGATGCTGGCAACGCGCAGACCGGCTTGCTCGGCTTTGGCCTTGCTGCTGCTACCGTCGCGCAGACCGACGACCACGTTAAGGCCGCTGTCACGCAGGTTCTGAGCGTGGGCGTGGGCCTGTGAGCCGTAACCGATGATGGCGATCAATTTGTCTTCGATGGGGGTCAGTGAAACGTCTTTGTCGTAGTACATTTTTGCGGCCATGTAAATCTCCTTATGGGTTCTGGTGGCTCAGCGCTGTTCTGCTGCGGACAAAGCCAGCGGGCAGCGGCGGGCGGAAAAGCAATAGTAAGAACTATAGGGCTTAGAAAGTGAAAGGGAGCGGGGTGTTCTAGGGGAGAGCTGAGGAGGGGCAGCGTCAGTCGACTTGTTTTCTGCCCTAACCGCAAGCCCACTCAAAACATGTTGTTGACTTCCCGCGCCTTACCCTCACGCGGCGCACTCTGCAGCACCGGCTGGAGCGTTTCCGTCTCGCCGTCGTGATAGATGTGGCTGGGAATGTCGGCGTTACTGCCGCGCGTCAGGGCGATCCGGCCCGTGCGCATGGTTTCCAGAATGCCGAACGTCCGCATCTGTTCGATAAAAGCGGTGATTTTGCCTTCGTCGCCGGTCACTTCGAAGGTCAGGGCGTGGTGTCCGGCGTCCACGATCCGGGCGCGGAAATCCTCGGCCATCTGGCGAATTTCAATGCGGCGCTCAGTGTTTTCCACCCGCACTTTAACCAGCACCAACTCGCGGTCAACATATTTTTCCAAGCTGTGGTCAATGATTTTGACTACGTCATGGAGCTTGTCGAGTTGCTTCATGGCTTGCTCGACCACGCCCCTGTCTCCGCTGACCACAAAGGTCATCCGCGAGACGCCGGGCATTTCGGTCGCGCCCACTGACAGGCTTTTGATGTTGTAGCCGCGCCGCCCAAAGAGAGACGTGATGCGGGTCAGGACGCGGGGTTCGTCGCGCACCAGCGCCGAGACGAGGTGGTCGGAAACGGGCTGAAGCGGTGAAGTCATTGGCTGGCCTCCGTGCTGATTTCGGTGTTTGCTGCGCTGGCCATCACATTCATTTTGTCACCCAAGTCCGGCACTTTGACCGGCTCGTTTTCGATCATCTCGTAGAGCGCCGCGCCCGCCGGAACCATCGGGAAAACGCCGTGTTCGTTGGGCACCACCACTTCCAGCAGGCCCGAGCCGTCGTGCGAGAGCCAAGCGTCGATGGCCGTCTCCAAGTCGGCGCTGTTGTCGGCCCGCCAACCTTTAATGTTGTAAGCGTCGGCCAATTTGAGGAAATCAGGGTTGGAGTCGCCCAGATAGACTTCGCTGTAGCGCTTTTCGTGAAACAGCTCCTGCCACTGGCGCACCATCCCCAAGTAAGAATTGTTGATGATGCAGATTTTGCAGTTGCGGATGTCGTATTTGGTGAGGGTGGCAAGTTCTTGGGACGTCATTTGAAAGCCGCCGTCGCCAGCAATCACGATGCTCTGCACGCCGGGTTCGGCCATCGCCGCGCCGAGCGCCGCCGGAAAGCCGAAGCCCATCGTCCCCAGGCCGCCGGAAGTCAGCCAGCGGCGCGGCTTTTCAAAACGGGCCAGCTGAGCGGCCAGCATCTGGTGTTGGCCCACGTCGGTGGTCAGGATGTCGTCGGGACGCAGTCTGGCCACTACTTGCCGCACCGCCTGAGCCGCGCCCCAGGTGGTCGGGTGTTCGCCACGCATTTTCCATTCGTCGATTTGGGCTTGCCACTCCGGCACTTCAAACGGCACTGCGCCATCGGTCAGGGCAACGGCGGCCTGCTTGGCGTCCGACTTGACCGGCAAGTGGGCACGCACGATTTTGCCGATTTCGGCGGCGTCGAGGTCAACGTGAATGATCTGGGCGTTCGGCGCAAAGTCTTTGACGCGGCCCGTCACGCGGTCGTCGAAGCGCAGCCCGAAGCCGATCAGCACGTCTGCCTGCGAGATGGCGTGGTTGGCGGCGACGCTGCCGTGCATGCCGGGCATGCCCAACCACAGCGGATCGGACGCCGGAAACGCCCCGAGGCCCATCAGCGTGGTGATGGTGGGAATTTGCCATGCCCGGGCAAACTCGGTGATTTCTTTGGACGCGCCCTGCGAGCCGCCACCGACCATCAAAACAGGCTTTTTGGCCGTCTTGAGCAGTTCGCAGGCCGCGTGGATCGCTTCTGGGCGCGGGCTGATGGCTTCGGGGGCGGCCTGCGGTTTGACCAGTTTGCCAGTGAACGCCGCGAGTTGCACGTCTTTGGGAATATCCACCAGCACCGGGCCGGGCCGACCCGAGCGGGCGATCCGAATCGCTTCGGCCACGATGGCGGGCAGTTCGTTGGGATCAGTCACCACGTAGTTGTGCTTGGTGATCGGCAAAGTGATGCCGGTGATATCGGCTTCCTGAAAAGCGTCGGTGCCCATCAGGTGCCGCGCCACATTGCCGGTAATGGCTAGGAGCGGCACATTGTCCATCATGGCGTCGGCGAGTCCGGTAACCAAGTTGGTCGCGCCGGGGCCAGAAGTGGCGATGCACACGCCGATTTCGCCGGTGGCCTTGGCCCAGCCTTCGGCGGCGTGAATCGCGCCTTGCTCGTGGCGGGCCAGCACATGGCGCACTTCGGGATAGTAGGTCAGGGCGTCGTAGACCGGCATGATCGCGCCGCCCGGATAACCGAACACCGTGCTGATGCCGTGCGCGGCGAGGGTGGCCCACAGCGCCTTGGCTCCGGTCATGTCCTGCATCTCCTGATGTTCTTGCTGCTCTGGGTGCTGCTCTGGTCGATCTGCGTCCGGCTGGGTCATGCGCCCTTCTCCTCGTCCTACCTGTCCCCTATCCAAAAAATCCCCCGCCCTGGGTGTGGGGCGGGGGCTTCTAGCGTCACGCAGGACTTAGCGCCGACAACCCCCGGAGCCAAGAAGTACTACCACAATGTTAGCTGCGCCTGCGTACATGCTCATCAGGGTACGCGCTGGGGAGAGGCGGCGTCAACAAAAATCTAGTCAAGGTCAGGTCACGGTCAAGGCAGGCAGGGCCAAACAGAGCAACACGCTCACAGCTTCTTGGCCTGCGGATACTTCATGATCGCTTCGTCTTCAGTCAAAAATTCGCCCTCGGCGTCGGGACTCCAGATGACTTCGGCGCGGATCAAGTCGCCGGGATTGACGGCAGAAATGGCCTGCAAAGCTGCCCGGACTTCAGCCGCGTCGGTGGCTCCGGCGGGCGGCAACTGCGCCAAGCTCTGCGCCGCCACGCCCAGCGTCACGACCAAGTACAATTCGCCCACGTCTTTTTTGAAAGTGTAGTCGGCTTGGTGCTGGTAGCCGGTGCGCGGGTCTTTGTTTTGGTAATTGCTGGTGGTCTGATCGGTGAAGGCGGCGCGGGCTTGGGTCGCCCACGCGCCGAGTTGAGCGTCGGCGCTGCTGGCACTGCCCTGAGCACGCTGCACGTCGCCGTAAGTCCAGCGCTCGGGGTGTCTGAGGACCACCAGAGCCGCTTCCTGAAGCATCTGGGTCAGCCCGGCGTCGGTATCGGGATCGCCGCTCTGGGCCACCGCTTGCAGGGCGCGTTTGACATCGTCGCCCTCGGTCATGACGACTTGCACCATCACCGTCTGGGCGTTGCCGCTCATGCTGCCCAGCAAGCCGCCGCCCATCACTCCGCGCCCCGAAGCTGCGCTGCGGCGCATCACCAAAAACACCACCAAAACAATGCCGCCGATCAGCAAAATGGGAAGCAAGCTCAGGCCGCTGCCACCGCCGTAACCGCCGCCGTATCCCCCACCGTAGCCGCCGTTGTTGATGATGACCGGCCCACGGTAACCGCCGCCGCTGTACCCGCCGCCTGAATAACCGCCGCCGCCCCGACTGGAGCCGCCGCCAAAACTGCCGCCACTGGACGAACCGCCGCCGCCGCCGCTGGAGCGCCCCCCGAAACCGCCGCCGGACTGGGCCCAAGCGAGGCCGCCCAAAGCGAGCAGACCGAGCAGCAGCGTGACTTTGAGCAGGCGTTGCCAGTGGTGGAGATACGCAGCAAAAGCAGAAAACATCGAAGCGGAATTGGGCATAGCCAACAGTTTAGAGCGAGTTGGGGCAGGGTGAGACGTGAAGGCCAGGAAACGGTCAATAACAGGGTCAGTACAGCGCCCCGCTTTCGGCTGGCCCCAGCTCGAACTTGCTGAAGGTCACGGTAAAGCCGCCGCGCTGGGGCGAGCAAGCGTAGACACCCACCTTTGCGGCGAGTTCCGGTGGAAAGTAAGCCAAACGCAGGAGCGACCACTCGGTTTCCCGTGCTTCTTCAGTGTAAAAGCAGCGGCTTTGCACGCTCACCGCGTCGCCCCGCCGGGTCAGCTTGAGATCAAAAAAGTCAGGCATGCCTACCGGGCGCACGCTCCAATCGCTGAAGCTGTGCGTGACCACGGCGCTGAGCTGCTGCTGGCCGACAAATTCTACGCCCGCCTTGATCCACTCGCGCTCATTGGCACGCAGCATCAAACCCGCTTGGTCGTACAGCGCTTGATACTGACCGCGCACCCGCACCTGCACGCTGAATTCCTGCGGCGCAGGCAGAGCAAAAAAGTGGCCGTTGTCATGGGTGAAGCCGTAATGGGTCTGCCGCCAAAAGTCGGTGTCGGGGGCGGTTTCGACCTCAAGTTGAGTGTTCTCTAGGTGTGAGCGCGGCGGCGGGTTGAGCCAAGTCAGTGTTTGCCAATCGGTCATCGGTGCGGCCAGCATACACGGCGGGTAGACTACGGGCATGGAACGAGAATTGACGCCGGAAGCCTTCAGCGCCTTGCTGGAGGGTTTGTATGAACGAGACGACCGCTTGGAGCTGCGCCAAGAAGGCGAGGTTTATCCGCGCAGTGAAAAAGTGGACGCTTATATCCTCAGCGGCCACGCCGAAGCGCTGCAAAGTGTGGAGTTTGACGGCGACCTGTGGGGCACGCTGGAAGATATAGACGAGCAGGCCGCTGACGAGGACGAGGCGTGGGCCAAAATTCGGGCTTTTTACCTTGACCGGGGAAACTTGCTGCTGCGGCTCGGCGCGGGTGAGGAGTGGATTTTCAACGAAAGCTTGGCTCGGCGCATCGGCCTGCTGAGTCCAGACAGCCACGAGTAAAGGTCAACGCTACGTCAAGTCCGCCTGAACGCCCGCTCATCCACAAGATGAGAAATCGGCGCTAAGGTAGGTTATGTCTCAACGTAACCAACACCGCTTTCCCGTCAAACGTTTTATTTTGCTCGGCGCACTGATCGGCGCAGGCGTGTACTATCTCAGCCGCGAACAAAACCGCAAGGCGCTCGACAACAAGCTGGCCGAGCTCGGCATTAAAGACGCCGCCAGCGACGTGGCCAGCAGCGCCTCTAAAGGCTTTGAGCAAGTCAAAGAAGCGGCCAAAGACGCCGGAGCCACGATCGCCGACAAAGCCGCCGACGTCAAAGACGCTGCCCAGCGCAGCACTGAAGAAGGCAAGGAAGCCGCTAAAGACGCTCTGCAAGACGTCTCCAAAGCTGTCCAAGACGCCGCCGCCAAAACCCGTGACGCCGCGCAAGACCTTGGCGCACAGGTTAAAGACAGCGCCCAGAGTGTCGCGCCGCAGGTTAAAGCCGCTGCTCAGGACGCGGGCAAAGCGGTGGCTGACAAAGCCAATGAAGTGAAAGACAACGCCCAAAAAGCCGTCAGCGGCGCTCAAGATACGGCGCAGGACAAAGCCCAAGACCTCAAGCGAGAGGTGAAAGCGGCCGCCGACGCCACCAAGACGACGGCGCAAAATGCCGCCGAAGATGCCAAGAACACCGCCCAACAGCTCAACGCCGATGCCAAAGACAAAGTGCAAGACGTGAAGGCTGACGTCAAAACGGAAGCTCACGACACTGGCAAGGACATTCGCGCCAACATCCAGAACTTGGCTCAGGCCACCAAAGACAAAGCGCAAGACGTCAAAGAGGATGTCAAAGACCAAACCCGCAAAAACTAAAACGTTGTAAAAGAGCTGTTCAGACGAAAGGAGCCTGTTGCTTAGGCTCCTTTCGCCTTGCTTTCTCACCGCTCAAGCCAAGTCCATTAGACTGGCCGGCATGTCGCTCCCCTCCTCCCGCTTGGCCGTCATTCACACCGGCGGCACGATTGCCAGCCGCCCCGATCCCAGCGGCGCGGGCCTGACTCCGCAGCAAGCGCCGCAAACGCCGATTTCGCCACAGATCCGCGTGGACGACGTGCAGGCCTTCAACTTGCCCAGCCCGCATATCACGCCCGCCCATATGGAAACGCTGCGCGGCTTGATCGAAGACCTCGCGCCCGATTACGGCGGCCTGGTCGTGACCCACGGCACCGACACGCTGGAAGAAACCGCCTTCTTCTTGCACCTGACGCTCGGCACACCGGCTGGCGTGGTACTGACCGGCAGTATGCGCCACGCCGAGGAGCTGAGCTGGGACGGCCCCGGCAATTTATATGACGCGGCGCAGGTGGCCCTCAGCCCCCAGACGCGGGGGCGCGGCCCGCTGGTGGTGTTCGGCGGCGACATTTTTGACGCCCGAACCGTCACCAAAGTGCATACCACGGCGGTGGACGCTTTCGGAGGGTATCCCGGCCCAATTGGGCGCATAGACCACGGGCCAGTCGGAGCGGCGCTGCATTATTTTGCTCGCCCCGAGCCGCGTCCGCTTTACCGCCCAAGCCGGGTGGACGCCCGCGTGGAAGTGCTGTACGCCTACGCCGGGTGGCGGGGCGAGGGCTATGCACAGGCCGCCGAGCGGGCCGACGGCTTGGTGATCGCTGCGCTGGGCACCGGCAATTTGCCTGCCGAGTTGCTGCCTTTAATCGAGCAAACCTGCGCCCAGACGCAAAAGCCCGTCATCATCGCCACCCGCACCCACGCCGGGCCAGTGCTGCCGATCTACGGTTACGCGGGCGGCGGAGCCAGCTTGCTGCGGGCCGGAGCGATTCCCGCCAGTTTTCTGAACGCCCACAAAGCCCGCATTTTGTTGGTGGTGCTGCTGGGCATGGGACTGGGGCGAGATGAAATCGCGGAGGTGTTCGGGCGATTTTGAGGGGCGTTTCAAAGCCACTTCCCCCTTCCCCGCACTACGAGCCGCTCTTGCCCCACTTAAACGGACTGAAATTGGTGTGGCGGTCAAACACGTCCACGCCCTCGGCCCGCTTGAGGAAAGAGACGACGGCGTAGGTGACCGGCGTCAGCACCACTTCCAGGCCGACTTTGTAGAGATAATTGAACAGCACCAAGCCCCACAGCACGTCGCTGGGCAGCACGCCCCAGAAGGCCACCAAGCTGAACACCAGCGTGTCGGCCCCCTGCCCCACCAAGGTGCTGCCGATGGTGCGCGTCCACAGCCAGCGCCCGCCCGTCAGCAGTTTGAGGCGGGCCAGAACATACGAATTGAGAAACTCGCCCACAAAAAAAGCCAAGGTAGAGGCCAGCAAAATGCGCGGCGCGAAGGCAAACACCACGCCGAATGCGCCTTTGGTCGGGCTGTCCACGCTCTCGGACAGGGACGCCACCAGCGCAAAGGTGAGGGTCGCCAGCATATTCATGGCCAGCCCAAACCAGATCACGCGGCGCGAGCGGGCGTAGCCGTACACTTCGGTGAGCAGATCGCCGAAAATGTAGGTCAGCGGAAACAAAATGGTGCCGCCATCAAAAGCCGGTTGCCAAAAGCCCAGATTGACGGTGGCGGTTTTGGTGCTGGCCAAGTTGGAAACAATCAGCACCACCGCGAACAGCGCCAAAATGAGATCAAAATACTTAAAACGGGTCGGTTGTGCATTCGAAACTGGCTCACTCAACTTCTGGTCGCTGGACATGCGGCCCTCCTCGTGCGGCAAACTCGCAAAAAGGCGAGCGCCAAGGCGCAGTGTAGCGGGCCAGTTGAGGCTTGACCAGTTCCGCTTTGCCGAGCGCTGACCACTCGCTGCGCCGGCATGTCAACATAAAAGCCATGACCGCGCCTCCCCTTTCCTTTTCTGCTGATCTGGCTCGCCACTCCCTCCTGACACGCGGCCAACGCATTCGCACCACGCTGGGCGTTTTGATTGGGCTGTACATTCTGATCGGCGTGCTTTCGCTGGGCATTCTCGGCATTTTCTGGGGATTTTCTGGCCCGTTCTGGAAAGAACTCGAACCAGACCCAGGCAGCCTCAAAAGCTTCATCAATTGGATTTTGGGCGGCAGTGTCTTGGTGTCTGCCGCCTTTTTCGTGTTGTATGTGCTGGCGCTTCTGGCGGCCCGGCGGGCCATTGCCAGCGTGCAGACTTACGCGCTGAGTGGCCAAACAGGCTCCGCCGCCAGTGACGCCCGGCGCTTCAACAAATGGCTGAGCGCTTGGCAGTGGTGGACACTGATTTCAGCCATTTTGAGCGTGTCCCTCGTGCCTTTTTTCATAGGGTGGGCGGCAAAGCTCGATCCGGCCACCACCAAAACCTTGGGGAGCGCCGAGCTGAGCGTGGTGGCCATCAGCGGCGTGCTTCAGGCGCTGCCCACCGTCGTGCTGACTTGGCTGGTGCTGGCCAGCATCAAGCGCTTTTTCGCGGCAGTGGCGCTCCACGCGGGCGGCAGTCGGCAGCCGGTCACGCCGGTGGCCAGCGCGGCGGGCGGCTGGCTGATCTTTACCATCGTGGTTTTGGCGCTGGGGCTGACCGCTTTGGCGTTCTTCACCTTGCTGGTGGCTGCTCTCGGCACTCTCCCCAAAATGTTCGCGCAAGACGCCAGCTTCGGCGTCGACCCAGCCACATTTAAGAGCGCGTTCGGCGGCGTAGCCGTGCTGCTGCTGCTGAGCGCCGTGCTGTACGGGTTCTTGATTGCTCTCACGGCTTGGTCACGCGGGTTTGCGCTGAACGCGGCGGCCCTCCTCGACGCGGCGCGGCTGGGCGGCGAGCGCAGCGCCGCTTCTCTGCCAATGAACGAGGGGATTGATCCGTGGAAGACTTCGATCACACTCTCCAAATCAGACGATTGGAACGGGCGGTGAGTTCGGTGGAGTGGAATGGGAGGCGTCTTCTCCAAATCTGAGCCACTCGGACACCCCCGATGCGGCACAATAGCAGCCATGATTCACCGGCCTCTGCCCGCTTTTTTGCTGCTTTCTCTGAGTCTTCTCAGCGCCTGCACTTCCACCACCACGCCGACCCCCCCTACCGGAAAAACCACTTCCCCACCGGTTGCCAGCGGCGACGACGTGCCGACGGTGGCGCGGGCAACCCGGCCCGCCGCGCCCAACTGTGCCGTGCAGAGCCTCGCCTCACAGGTGGCGGGCGGCGACCTCGCCAAACTGAGTTACGCCAACCTCTGGCCCACATTAAGGACGCAGGCCAGCGCCAGCACCTTGGCCGGGCTGCTGCTGGATACCCGCACGCTCATCAATGCCAAGTATTACGGCTTCAGTGCAGTGGATTTGCAAGCGCTTCACGAAACGTGGGAAGCCAATTTGCGCAAAACCTTCGGCAATTTACAACAGGCCGTCCCCAGCGCCGCCGATCCCCTGATGGCGCAGTACATTTCGGCCGTCAACGACGACCACACCTTTTACCTGAGCCCGGCCAGCTACCAAGCCTTCAAAAATCAGGGCAGCGGCTCGCCCACCCCTACGCCCAAGTTCGGCTTCCGGTTTGCAGCGGTGCCGGGTGAAGACGGCGCGGTGCTGATTGACATTGACGCGGGCACCCCTGCCGCCGCCGCCGGATTACAACGCGGCGACACCATTTTGAGCGTGAACGGCGTAGCCCTGACGCGCAGCAGCAGCGACGACAATGCGGCAGCCAGCCAGTATTCAAGCGTTCTCGCGGCAGCCATCACCCGGGGCGGCAGCGTCACGCTGGGTATTCGGCGCGGGGCCACCCCCCTGAGCATCGCCGTAACGCCGAGTATCGTTTCCAGCAGCTCCGTACCCTCAGGCCGAATGCTGGGCAGCACCTACTTGCTGCGGCTGCCCTCCTTTGCCACCGCAGGCACCGCCCAGCGGGTGCACGACTTGGTGCGGGCCGCCCAAAATGCCGGAGCGAAGAGCCTGATTCTCGATTTGCGCGGCAACCGGGGCGGCTTGGTCAGCGAGGCCACCGGCGTCAGTGCCGCTTTTGCGCCGAAACTGGCAGGGCAAACCTTGGAGTTCATCGACGCGCAGGACTTGACCTTTTTTTACAACGCCCGGAGTGGTCAGGTCGCGGGGCGCGGGGTGTGCTTGAAGAACACCGAAACGCTGACGACCATCCAAAATCCGGCTCTGTGGACCGGCAAGCTGGCCACGCTGGTCAACGCCGACAGTGCCAGCGCCAGCGAGGTCGTCACCGAGACGCTGCAAAAAGCGGGAGCGAGCGCTTTTGGTGAAGTCACGGTGGGCGTGGGCAACACCGCCACCACCATCAGTGACCTCGGTTCCGGCAACCGGGGGCTGAGCGTCACCATTGCCCGCAGCCGCGCCTTGGACGGCCAGTATTTGACCGCCAAAGTCGCGCCGAATGTGGCGGTGAGCGATGATCTGAAAGCGCTGGCTCACGGGGATGATTTACCGCTGGAAGCGGCTTTGAATAAAGTTCAGTAACACTTCATTCCTCTCCGATTCGCTCCACGGCCAAGACTTCCCGCGCCACGGTCAAAAAGGCCCGCACCACCGGGTTGCCTTCTTGCCTGCGCCACACCGCCACGATGTCCACCACCGGAGCGCCCTCAATGATCCGGTAGGTGACGCCGGGCAGCGAAACGCGCTGAAAAAACCGGATCGGCAAAAACACCCCGATGCCCGCCGCCACCAAAGACAGCAAGGTGGGCACTTCGATGGCTTCCTGCACGATGCGCGGGGTGTAGCCCGCCGCAGCGCACCAGCGCATGACCTGGTCGTAATACGTCGCGCGGATCTGGCGCGGAAAAAACACGAACGGCTCGTCTTTGAAATCGCTGATGTTCAGACGTTCTCGCTGCGCCAGCGGGTGCGAGCTCGGCAGCGCCACCACCAAGTCTTGCCGCCACAGCGCTTCGGCCACGAAACTGGGATCGCGCACCGGCAGCAGCATCAGTCCGATGTCGAGCTGGCTGCTGCGCAGGCCTTCTTCTTGTTCCTGGGCGGTGAGTTCGCGCAGCTCTACGCTGACATTCGGGTAGCGCTGCCGGAAGGTTCGCACCACTTCCGGCAAGCCGCCGAACACCAAGCCCGACACAAAGCCCAGCGTCAGCCGCCCGACTTCGCCCCGCGCCGCCCGCCGGGCGCGTTCGATCACTTTGTCGGCCTCGCCTAAGGTGGCCCGCGCCGCTTCCAAAAACTCTTTCCCGGCGGGGGTGAGCTGCACTTTGCGGGTGGTTCGCAGCACCAGCGGCACACCCACTTCGTCTTCTAAATTCTTGATGGAATTGGAAAGCGCTTGCTGCACCACGTAGACCCGCTCGGCGGCGCGGCCAAAGTGCTGCTCTTCAGCGAGGGCGACGAAGTGGCGCAGGTGGCGCAGTTCCATGAAGGTCTCCTATTTGGGCGTTTGCCGTTAGGAGCAGCGGCTCCGCCCGCTTCATCTTACCCCTCTCGGCTCCTTTCACCACTCAATTTGGTGAATGAAGGCTTTTGGTAGTGTTGGCAGGCGGCAATACGGAGCACTAGACTGGGAGGCGATCGAAAGCCAATATCGCCGTCTCTCGCCCATTTTGGAGGAAG
The DNA here is from genome assembly GCF_007280555.1 of Deinococcus detaillensis. Lineage (NCBI taxonomy): Bacteria > Thermotogati > Deinococcota > Deinococci > Deinococcales > Deinococcaceae > Deinococcus > Deinococcus detaillensis. Next base: position 68,906 of record NZ_VKDB01000014.1, read on the forward strand.
TACGCATGACCCAGCCTCACCCCCGAGCCAAACTGCCCGCCACCGAGCGCGACAACCTCAATGAAATTGAAAAGCAGGAGTGGCTCGACTCACTGGCCTTCGTGATGGCCAACGCTGGCAACGAGCGGGCCGCACAACTCCTTGAAGACTTGGATTACTACGCTTACTTTCACGGCGCACCGATTCAGTTCAAGCAAAACACCCCTTACCTCAACACCATCGGCACCGAGCATCAGCCGGTTTATCCGGGTGACATTGCCTTGGAACTCAAAATCCGCAACATCATCCGCTGGAACGCGGTGGCGATGGTGGTCAAGGCCAACAAAAACAGCGAGGGCATCGGCGGGCACTTGGCCAGTTATGCCAGCACCGCCGAGCTATTGGAAGTCGGTTTCAATCACTTCTTCAGGGGCCACGGCGCAGGCCAGGACCGTGACCTGCTGTTTTATCAGGGCCATACTTCACCGGGTATCTACAGCCGCAGCTTTTTGGAGGGCCGTTTTGACGAGGGCCACCTCAACCGCTTTCGACGCGAGCTGAGCAAAGAAGGCCCCGGCCTTTCCAGCTACCCGCACCCGTGGCTGATGCCCGACTACTGGGAATTTCCGACGGTCAGCATGGGCCTCGGGCCGATTCAGGCAATTTATCAGGCCCGCTTCATTAAATACCTGGAAAACCGCAAGCTCAAGCCCGCCGGCGACGCCAAAGTCTGGGCCTTTTTGGGCGACGGCGAAATGGACGAGCCGCAGAGCATCGGGGCGCTGAGATTTGCCGCTTACGAGAACCTCGACAACCTGATCTTCGTGCTCAACGCCAACTTGCAGCGCCTCGACGGCCCAGTGCGGGCCAACTCCAAAGTCATTCAGGAGTTCGAGGCGCTGTTCCGGGGCGCGGGCTGGAACGTCATCAAAGTCGTCTGGGACGGCAAGTGGGACGAGCTGCTCAGCAAGGACTACAACGGCACCATCGTCAAGCGCTTCGAGCTGCTGGTCGACGGCGAGTCGCAGCGCTACGCGGCCTTCGGCGGCAAGGAACTGCGCGAGAATTTCTTCAACACCCCCGAACTCAAAGCCCTGATCGAGGGCTGGAGCGACGCCGACCTGGAGCTGCTCAACCGTGGCGGGCACGACGTCAACAAAGTCTACGCGGCGTATTCGTCGGCCATTCAGCACAAGGGCAGCCCCACCGTCATCATTGCCCGCACCATCAAGGGGTACGCGCTGGGCGAGAGCGCCATGGCCCGCAACGTCGCCCACAACGTCAAGAAGCTGGACTTCGGGGCGCTCAAAACGCTGCGCGACACCCTCAAATTGCCGCTCACCGACGATCAGGTCGAGCACCTGGACTACTACACCCCCGGCCCTAATTCACCGGAGGTCAAGTACATCTTGGAGCGCCGCGCCGCGCTGGGCGGGCAAATTCCGGCTCGCCACGTCGAGTACCAGATGCCCGAGGTGCCGGGACAGGACTTTTATCAGGAGTTCACCAAGGGCAGCGGCGAACGCGAGGTCAGCACCACCATGGCACTGGTGCAAGTCATCAGCAAATTGCTGCGCGACAAAGAACTGGGCAAACTGATCGTGCCGATTGTGCCGGATGAAGCCCGCACCTTCGGGATGGACGCGCTGGTGCCGCGCATCGGCATCTACTCGCCGCGTGGGCAGACCTACAAGCCGGTCGACAGCGGCTCGCTGATGGCGTACAAGGAATCCAAAGACGGGCAGATGCTCGAAGAAGGCATCACCGAAGACGGCGCGACGGCCTCTTGGATCGCGGCGGGAACGTCATATGCCACTCACGGTGTGCCGACCATTCCCTTTTACGTGTTCTACAGCATGTTCGGCCTCCAGCGCGTAGGCGACTTGATCTGGGCCGCCGCCGACCAAAAAGCCAAGGGCTTCCTGATCGGCGCAACCGCTGGGCGCACCACTTTGGCAGGCGAAGGCCTCCAGCACCAAGACGGCAACAGCCTCTTGCAAGGCTACGTGGTACCCAACCTGCGGATGTACGACCCGGCGTTTGCCTATGAGCTGGCCGCCATCGTGGAAGACGGCATCAAAAAGATGTACGTGGACGGCGAGGACGTTTTTTACTACATCATGGTGGACAACGAAAACGAGATTCAGCCTGCCGCGCCCGACATCGAGGGGCTGCATGACGCCATCGTCAAGGGCCTCTACCGTTTTCAGAAGTCCGAGAACAAAGCCAAATTGCGGGCCCAACTGCTGGCCAGTGGCCCGGCGATGGGCGCGGCGCAAGAAGCCGTCAAATTGCTCGAAGGTTACGGCGTGGCCGCCGACATCTGGAGCGTGACGAGTTACAAGCAGCTGCACCAAGAAGCGCTGGCCGTGCAGCGCCGCAACATGCTGCACCCCACCGCCACTCAGGAAGTCAGCTACGTGGCCCAGCAGCTCAGCAAAGACAACGCCCCCGGCGTGCTGGTGTCGGTCAGCGATTATGTCAAGCTCGGCGCGGACGGCCTCAACGGCCACCTCGACCGCAAGCTGTGGACGCTGGGCACCGACGGCTTTGGGCGCAGTGAAGCCCGTGCAGAGCTGCGCGACTTCTTTGAAGTGGACGCCAAACACGTCACGGTGATGGCGCTCTACGCCCTGCTGCGCGACGGCAAGGTCAAAGGCGAGGTGGTGGCCAAAGCCATCAGCGACTTCGGGATTGATCCTGAGCGGTTGGCTCCGGTGGTTCGCTAAAACTTGTCCCTCTGCTCCTATGAGCCCCTCTCCTTCAAGGGGAGGCGCCCCGTAGAAGCGGAGGGACACTACGCGGTTGCCCTTCCCCCACAACCCACACCCCAAAAGGAAGTCCCCATGCCAACAGAAATCAAACTCCCCGAAGTGGGCGACAACATCGAGCAGGGCACCGTCGTCAGCATTCTCGTTCAAGCTGGCGACACCATTGAAGCGGGTCAGGCCGTCATTGAAATCGAAACCGACAAAGCCGTGGTGGAAGTCCCCGCCGAAGCGGGCGGCACCGTGGCCGAAATTAAAGTCAAGGTGGGCGACAGCGTGCCGGTGGGCGGCGTCATTTTGACGTTAGGCGGTGACGCGACTCCCACTCAGGCCGTTCCTGCCGCTTCTCCCAGTCAAGGCGGCGGCGATGAGGCCATGCTGGTGGAATCCGCTCCAGTGGCCGTGCCCACCGCCGTGCAGCAGCCCACCCCCCAGCAGTCCGCGCCAGCCAGCCAAGCAAGCAGCGGCGCGGGGCAAGATGTGGTTTTGCCGGATGTGGGCGACAACATCGAGCAGGGCATCATCGTCAGCGTGCTGGTCAGCGCGGGCGACGATATTACTGAAGGGCAGGCGATCATGGAGCTGGAAACCGACAAAGCGGTGGTGGAAGTGCCGTCCAGCGCGGCGGGCAAAGTCGCTTCGGTGTCGGTCAAGGTGGGCGATTCGGTCAAAATCGGCGGCGTACTGCTGACCCTTGCCGGTGAAACTGGAGCGGGCAGCGCGGCTGCTCCGGCGCAAAGCGCACCTGCTCCGAGTGAGCAAGCTCCCACGCCCACTCAAACGAGCGCCGACAACATTACCGATCAGCCCAACTTGCCTCCCGCCGCCAGAACGGGCGGAGCCATCGGCTCAGTGGAGCCAGCGCCCGGCACCTACAACACCCAGACTTTTGACGGACGCGAGGTGGTTCACGCGGCTCCCAGCGTACGCCGCTTGGCCCGTGAACTCGGCGTCAACATCAAGTCGGTGCACGGTGCAGGCCCGGCAGGCCGCATCAGCGCTGAGGACGTGCAGCAAGCAGCCAAGGGCGGAGGCGGAGGCGGCGCACCCGTTCAGGCTGCTCAGGCCCAACCCGTTGCCCAGCCGGTTCAGTCTGCTGTCGCTGCTCAGGCTCCCGCTCCGCAAGCGGCCACCGCGCCCAGCGCCACCAAGTTGCCTGACTTTGCCAAATGGGGCACGGTGCGCCGCGAGGACATGTCGGGCATTCGCAAAGCCACCGTCCGCAGCATGAACGCTTCGACGAGCATTCCGATGGTCACGCACTTTGACAAAGCCGACGTGACCCGCATGGAAGAAGTCCGCAAGCAGTTCGGCGCAAGGGTAGAGAAAGCCGGCGGCAAGCTCACCATGACCCACATCCTGATGAAAGTGGTGGCCAACACCCTGCGTAAGTTCCCCAAATTCGGCGCGAGCTTGGACTTGGACAATCAGCAGGTCATCTACAAGGACTATGTCAACTTGGGCGTGGCCGTGGACACCCCCAACGGCCTACTGGTGCCGGTACTGAAAAATGCGGATCGCCTCAGCATCACCGAGATGGTGTTGGAGCTCAATGAATTGGCTGGACGCGCCCGTGACCGCAAGCTCAAGCCCGACGAAATGCAGGGCGCGACCTTTACTATCAGCAACCTCGGCGGCATCGGCGGTTACGCCTTCACGCCGATTGTCAACGCGCCGGAAGTCGCCATTCTGGGTGTTTCACGTGGCGGCTTCGAGCCGGTCTGGAACCGTGAGACCGAGTCGTTTGAACCGCGCAACATGCTGCCGCTCTCGCTCAGCTACGATCACCGCTTGATTGACGGTGCAGACGCGGCCCGCTTCGTTCGGGCGATTGCCGAGAGCTTAGAAGACCCGTTCTTGATTTCGTTGTAGAAGCCGCTCAATGATGGCTCCCGCTGAAGTTGGCGGGGGCTTTTTTTAACCAAACATTTGTGTAAAATAAGAATTATGAAGAAATTGTGGTTCGCTGCCAGTTTACTGCTCGCCTCCTGCGCTCCTACTCTGACCGCCGCCCCTACGCCCATAGCGGGTGAAGTCGTTGTAGAAGCAAATTTACCCACATTTACTTCTATCTCAGATCTTTTTACAGCTAGCAATAAGGCATTGTTGGGTGACACTGAATCCATAATATTGCTCTCGCTTCTTCCAAAAGGAGATGAAGGTTTAAATAATGAATCCAGAGCGGGTGTCAAAGGAATCACCACAGTGCAAGATTTATTTCTGAAAACGGACGAAGATTCTGCTATACCACCCAATTATAATACTTATTACGCTTCTCAGAAAGCCAAAGGGCCAAAGAGCGGTGGCGATTCTCTCAAAATGCTGAGTCAGCAGGGCGCTCCCGCTCATATCCAGACAACTTGGCAAGCCACCGAAATAAACGGCAAAAATACTATTGATCTGATCTGGGAAACCAAACCTTTAGGCGATAAGTTCCTGAGTGTTAAAATCGAAGCGTCAGCCACTGACCCAGCCATCAATGTCCGCGCTATTGAGGATAGATGGATAGGCGAGTTTCTCAAAAATCCCGGTATTAAACTGGTTGCCAGCGGACGTTAAGCCGTCCAAAGATTAAGCCCCCGCTAACGTTCGGCGGGGGGTTTTATGTTGATTTATCGGACAATCAGTCTAAAAAGCCTGCGCTACTTTCATACACACCCACCCCAGCACCATGCACGTCGGCAAAGTAATCACCCAAGCTGCGACGATGCGGCCTGCGACTTGCCAGCGCACCGCCTTGAAGCCTTTGGTGGCTCCCACACCCATAATGCTGGTGGAAATCACGTGGGTGGTGCTGACCGGAATGCCCAGAGCGCTGGCTCCCTCGATGATTGCGGCGGCGCTCATTTCGGCCACGAAGCCGTCAATCGGGCGCAGTTCCACCACCCCAAAGCCCATGGTTTTGATGATTCGCCAGCCGCCCACCGCCGTGCCGAGGCCCATGGCCGCAGCCGCCGCCAGAATAATCCACAGCGGCACATGGTCAGGTTGGGTGCCGAGGTAGGCCGAGACCGCCAGCGTCATGATGCCCATGGTTTTTTGGGCGTCGTTGCCACCGTGACTGTAAGCCATAAACGCCGCCGACAAAATCTGCAAGCGCCCGAACACCCGCGTGACAGTGCGGGGGCGCATCCGGCGGGCAATGAGCCACACCACCAAGAACATCAGCAAAATGGGAATCAGAAAACCCAGAACCGGCGAGGTCACCAGGCCCGCCAGCGTTTTGTTGACGCCTTTGGGAATCACCGCCGCCCAGCCGCCCGCCGCCACGCCAGCGCCCACCAAACTAAACACCAGCGCGTGGCTGCTGCTGCTGGGAATGCCCTTCCACCACGTCAGCAAATTCCAGATGATGGCGCTGACCAGCGCGGCGGCCACCAGCGTCAGCGAGGCGACGTCGGGGGCGATAATGTCTTTGTAAACCGTTTTGGCCACAGCGGTGCCGGTCAGCGCTCCGACGACGTTGAGCACGGCGGCCATAGCAATCGCCTGAGCGGGCGTCAGCACTTTGGTGGCAATTGACGTGGCGATGGCGTTGGCGGTGTCGTGAAAGCCGTTGATGAAATCGAAGACCAGCGCCAGGGCAATGATGCCGACGAGAGCAAGCAGCGCGGTGGTCATCAAGCGTTTTTGAGCAGAATGTTTTCGACCGTCTTGGCAACCCGCTGGGCCTGATCCGAGGCGTCTTCGAGGAGCGAGATGATTTCCCCGGCTCTGGTGGCCTGAATCATCTGCTGCACGTCCGTCACGCCGTCATACAGCGCGGCCTGCGCGGCGTCGCTGATGGTGTCGCCGTCATCTTCTAAGGTGCGGACTTCGGTGGCCAGCGCGGCCAGCTCCGGCACCCGCTTTTTGTCTTCGATCAGCGGCATGGCTTTGGCCAGCACCACGCACTGGCGCTCCACCACTTCGGCGAGTCGGCGCATGGCGTCTGTCGGGGCAACTTTGTAAAGCCACAGCTTGCGGCCTGCTTCTTCGATAAAGTCGGTCAGATCATCAAGCTCGGCGTTCAAACTAATAATGTCTTCGCGGTCAAACGGTACGATAAACGAATCGATCAGCATCTGGGTGACCTGTCCCGCCAAGCTGTCTCCAGCGTGCTCCAAGTCGCGCAGGGTAGTGACATGCCCGCTGAGGTCGCCGGACGCAGACAGCAGGGTGAGCAGTGCGTGGGCAGTCTGCTGGGCATTTTGGGCCTGTGCGGCGAACAGCTCACCGAATTTCTCGTTCTTGGGCATGAAGCGTGATAAAACCATGACTTAAGCTAGCGGTTTTGCCCCTCCAAATGTCAGTCTTTTATCAGATGAGGCCAGCGGCGCTGCGCTTCATGGCCGGACTCACGGCAGCTTGACCCGCCAGTCCTGACTTTCCCAGTTTTGTCCTGAGCGCCGCGTGAAGTGCAGCTCTCCCTTACCCGCCAACTCCTGCGCCGTGAACTTGACTTGCCACAGTCCGAAGGCGTCCAGAGCGGCCTCGCGGTCTTGGACGCCCGTCCACTGCTGAGCGTCCCCGAAACCGAAGTGCAGCGTAAACGGCTGGTTGCCCTGAATGCACAAGTCCAGATTTGCAGTCAGCTCAAAGACCGGCGCGTTGGTCGTCCAAAACGTGACTTTGGGCGCGGGAGTGGCGACCAGGTAGCGGTCTCGCACGGCGTCCAGCGCTTCGTAAGGCTGCTGGTGCTGCCGCGCCCACAAGAGCTTGATGAACTCGGCGTGCGCCCACACCAGCGGCATGGCGCTGCCCGCCGGTTTGCCGGGCTCAAACAGCTTGACGGGAGCGGTGTCCCAGACTTGCTCAGGAAAAAGGCCGCCGTCGCCGCTGGACTTCATCATGGCCGCCAAATACTCATCCGCCGATCCACCGGACAACACCGCCAGATGCCCGCGCTCACCAGTGAGTAAGGGCCAGGGCCGCCCAATACCGTCGTTCTGGCCCAAAAAGGGGCCGCCGTCAGCAGTGTTGCCATAGCCGTCGTGCTGATAGCGGTAATACAGCGGGCCGCTGGGCGTCTCACAGCGCAGTTCGCCGTCCACCACTTTGAGGCTGTTTTGAATGCGCGGATCGGCGGCGTTTCTCATGCCCATCCTGACCAGATACCCGAAATCCAAGCTGACCAACTCGCCCGCTTTGACGGTGATATTGGCGGTGTTGGCAATAGTTACGTCTTGCTGGCCGGGGTGCTCGGCGGCCTGCGGCGCGATGCGGATGTAGTAGCCGTCCACGCCGTACTTGGCGGCCAGGGGGGCGTCGTCCCCGCTCACGTAACACCAGCCTTCCAAACGGGCGTTCCAGTCGTCGGCGATGGCCAGAGCGGTTTGGGCTTCCTCGGCGCTCAGCCAAGGCACTGCCGCCACCAATCCGGCGATCATGATGGCCAGGGTGTAGGCGCTGACGCCGCTGTTTTCCTCCCAGCGGTCTTCCTGACTGACTGGGCCGTGCCGCGCCAGATACCCGGCTGCCCTTTGCGCCGCCCACTCCAAAGCGCTGCGGGTGAAGTTGTCGTCTTGTTCGAGGTCACGCAGCTTGGCCATCAAGATCAGCACGAAGGCGGTTTCGTCGAGCTGATCGCCCGACCAGTACGGCTCACCGTTGGGATACAGATTTTGCGGCCAGTGTCCATCCGGCGACTGCGCGGCCAGCAGATAATTGAGGCTGCGAACCGCGTCGTTGACCTGCCCAACGGCCAACAGTGCGGTGGCGGCCTCGACCATGTCGCGGGGCCACACCAGATGGTAGCCGCCCAAACTGCTGTGGGCCTGCCCGAACGGCACGCTGAGGCTGGCCACAATCGCGCCGGAAAAATCGCTGCCTTCGTGCACCCGAATGACTTGGGCGCTCAGGCGGGCGCGGGCTGTTTCGGCGTCGCCCGCGCTCGGCAGCCTCAGGCGCGAAGTCCAGGTTTGCCAAGTCGCCAAAAATTCTTCCCGCTGCAAGGCGTAGGGGCGCTGGAGACTGCTACGGGCGTGAATGGCCGCGCCCGCCGCGTGATGAGCAAAGGCCAGCGCCAGCGTGCCGCGCGGCTGAGTCAGTTCGGCCATCAGCGCCACGTTGCCGTGTTCGGCTTTGCCGTATTGCCAGGTCATTTCGCCGTTCTGGTTAAAGTCTTGCCAACCGTCGCTGACGCCCACAAATCCGGCGCTGGTTTTGCCGAAATCACCATCGGCCAAAAAGGCCAGAGAAGCGTCACCTTGCTGAGCGTACAGCACGCCGCCTTCTATCCAAGCGGTGTTGTCTTCGCCGGAGTCGGCCAAGTGCGGAGCCAGCAGCGCGTAGAGCGTGCCGCCGCTCAACTCATAGCGGATCAGCAGCGAGTCGTTTTCTACCGACGGCATGATTTCCAGCTTGAGGCTGAAGGCGGGGTCACGTGCCAGGCGGTGTTCAATGCTGATCAGCGGGCCGTCTTCGTGGGGCGTCAGGCTGTAGATGCAGTCACGCTTGATGTCCACCCAGCCGTCAGCGGTCTTGACGATAAAGGTCAAATCGCGGACTTGCGGCTCACCGCTTGACGGCCAGTAAACTTCATTGACCACGCCGTAGCCGACAGCGGCCCGCACCCGTCCGCCGCCGAGTGCGCCGGTCACGGCGTCTTTGTCGCTGCTCGTCCAAGACGGTTTGAGGCCGGGGCGTCCGGGGGCTTCGGCGGCGTGCGGCTGAGGGTGGGCGCTGGGGTGAGACATGGTTCCTCCAATGTAGACCTCTAAGCTCAAGCGCGGTTATCACAGTGAAGTGAAATCGGCGGGCAAAGCTACCGAACACGCAACTTTTTGAGCGCCCGGTGCATACTCGGAGGTGATATGGATCCCGATTCCAAACAACCCTCACCCAAAGCCGCTTGGATGCCCAGCGTGGCCGCCGAAACACTCAAAAGCTCGGAGCGGCAGCTTCCCGGTGGGCGGTACGGACGGGCTGGACTCAACGTGATCTTCTGGCTTTATCTAGGAGCGCAGATGACACTCGAAGCCAAGAATCCGCTCATGCGGTGGGGCTTTCTGGGTTTGTGGCTCGTCTCCGGCCTTATTCTAGTAGCGCGTTGGCGCTGGGAGCAAGAACACCCAGAACAACGCTCTCCGTTGGATTTTCAGTTCATGTGGAAATATTTGGCCTTCATGGTCATCTGGACAGGGCTTTTGCTCTTGGTTGACAGCTTTTATTCTGGTGGGCAGCGCTCAGACTTGCGCGTGCCGTTGGTGGGCCTGCTGCTCGGCAGCTTAATCTGGCTCGTTCAGTCATGGCATCGGCGCCCCACTCAAGGCCCGTAACGCCGCTCAGTCGGCAGTTCGGCTCCGTCGTGAATGGCCTGCGCCACTTGTTTGGCCAGCGGGAAATCCACCGCCGCGTACCAAGCTTCTTCCATCACGCCATTCCTCGTGTGGTAACAAGTCATCACCGGCCCGGATTTGCAGCCGCCCAGGCAGCCGGATTCGGTCAGACGGACACTGCCGCCCGCCTTGTAGTAGGCGAGCTTGTCTTGCTCAAGCGCGTTCCAGACAGCGCGGTAAAGGAGATCGGAGCCGCGAGCTTTGCAGTTGCTGTTCTGACAGATCAGCAGGTGGCCGGTGGTGGGAAAATAGCGTGGGGCAGACATAGGCTCCTGAGCTTACAGGTTCGCGCCCTCCCCGTTGCCCTGACTTGTGACAAAGTGACGGCGCTAGAGTAAGTCCATGCCGCTCCGTAGCCTCCTGCTCGCCCTGATGATCACTTTTATCTGGGGTGTCAATTTCGTCGTCATCAAACTCAGCGTCAGTGAAGCGCCGCCGCTGCTGGTGGCCGCCTTGCGGTTTGCCCTCGCCGCGCTGCCTGCCATCTTTTTTATTCCGCGTCCCCAGATGCGTTGGCAAACTTTTTTGGGCTACGGCCTCGCGGTGGGCGTGATGCAGTTCGGTCTGCTATATTTGGCTATTCAGCTCGGCCTCAGCGCTGGACTGGCGAGTTTGCTGATGCAGATGCAGGCCTTTTTTACAGCGATGCTGGCGGCTTTCTTGTGGCGCGAGCGGCTGCCCGCCAACCAGATCGCGGGGATAGCGCTGGCCTTTACGGGCATGGCGGTCATCGGTTTGCTGGCCGATCACCACACCAGCATCGTTGGCTTGGTTCTGGTCTTGGTCGCCGCTCTCGGCTGGGCCATCAGCAACGTGCTGGTCAAGTCGGCGGGCAAAGCCAATATGCTCAGCTTGGTGGTGTGGTCGGCGCTGATTCCGCCGGTTCCCCTGACCCTGATGACCGGCCTGACCAGCGGCTGGGCCAGCATAGGTCACACGCTGACGCAGAGCAGCCTCGGCTTTTGGGCGGCGGTGGCCTTCATGGGGTACTTCAACACGGTGCTGGGCTTCGGTGTTTGGAATTGGCTCATTCAGCAGCACGGAGCCAGCCGCGTCGCGCCGCTGTCGCTCTTGGTGCCGGTGTTCGGAATGGTCAGCAGCGCTCTGTATTTTCAAGAAACCTTTCCGCCACTCAAGGTACTGGGGGCCGTGTTGGTGTTCGTGGGCTTGTTGGTGCATGTCTTTGGGGGCCGGATCGTGGAGCGCTGGAAGGTGCAGGGCGTGGAGGCCTGAGTCATACTAGACGCGCTCGAACCGCAGGAGAGCAGCGCGGCGAGAAGAGTTTTAAAGCCACTCCACGAAGAAGCGCTTGAACCGGCCTTCCGGGACGAAACGCAGCAACCACCGGCCCAGCGCCGTGAGCAACACGAACGTCGCCGCCACACTGACCAGAGCAATCGGCAACTTCCTCAAAAAGTCCGCCGTCCCCGAACTCAGTGACAGCACCACCGCCGTGATGACTATCGCCACCCAGTGCCAACCCGAAACACACAGAAAATGCATCTCTCCAGCTTAGCCCTCCGGCACCACCACCAAGCGCCCTCCGTGCCGAATCACGTCTACCTGCACGCCGTAGACCGCTGCCAAATGCTGGGGCGTCAGCACGCTTTCGGCGCTGCCCTGCGCCACCACTCGCCCTTGATGCAGCAGCAGCAGGTGATCGGCGCGGGCGGCCAAGTTGAGGTCGTGCAGCACCGCCACCACGCCCAGGCCGCTCCCCGCTTCTTGCCGCAGCGTTTCGATCAAGTTCAGCGCGTAGGCCAGATCGAGGTGGTTGGTCGGTTCGTCCAGCAGCAAGAACTGTGGATTGGCAGCCAGAGCGCGGGCCAATGACACGCGCTGCTGCTCGCCGCCCGACAATTCGGCCACCGCTCTATCGGCAAAGTGGGCGGTGTCGGTGCGCTGCATGGCGCGGTCGATGGCCTGTTCATCATCCAAGCTGAGACTGCCCAAAGACAGCGGATGGTGCGGAAACAGTCCCCACAACCACTCGCCCGCTCCGCGCCCCAGCGCCACCACGTCGCGCACTTTGGTTTCGGTGGGCAGCGCTTCCGTTTGGGCCAAATACGCCAGCGAGCGGGCACGTTCACGGCGCGAGTAGTCCGGCAAAGCGCGGCCCTGATACTGGACTTCGCCGCTCTGCACCGGCGTCAGGCCCGCCAGCGCCCGCATCAGCGTGGACTTGCCCGCTCCGTTTGGCCCGATGATGGCCGAGAAGAGCCCGCGTTCAAAAGCGGCGCTGACTTGCTTCACCGCCAGCAGATCGCCTGCCTTGACCGAGAGGTTGAGTGCTTCCAGCATTATGTTTTTTGCCGCCTAAGCAGATAAAGGAAAAACGGGCCGCCCAGCAAAGTCGTGACCACACCCACCGGCAACTCGGCGGGGCGGGTCAGGGTGCGGGCCAGCAAGTCCGACAAGACCAGCAGGGTGCCGCCCGCCACTGCCGAAACAGGCAGCAGCACCCGGTAGTCCGCGCCCCACAGCCGCCGCACCAGATGGGGCGTGACCAATCCCACGAAGCCGATAATGCCCGCGTAACTGACCGCTCCCGCCGTGCAGAGGCTCGCGGCGATGATGACCAGCAGACGCAGGCGCTCGACCGGCAAGCCCAAACTGCGGGCCGTCAGGTCTCCGAGTTGCAAGGTGTTGAGGGCTTTGGACAGCAGCAGCAGCACCCCGCCACCGATCAGCACGTAGGGCAGCAGGCGGCCCACCTGCGGCCAGCCCGCGAAGGCCAGATTGCCCAGCGTGAAGGCAAAGACCTGACGGATGCGGTCTTCGCTTTGCAGCAGCAAGTAAGTGGTGAAGGCCGTGAGGATGCTGCCCACCACCACGCCAGCCAGAATTAAGCGGGCGGGCGGCAAGCGGCCACCTTCGCGGGCAATCGCCAGCGCGATAAAGACGCTCAGCAGCGCCCCCGAGAGGGCAAACAGCGGCAGCCACAAGGTCGTCAGCCCCAGCGCGATCACCAGCGTCGCGCCCAGCCCCGCGCCACTTGCCACGCCCATCAGGTAGGGGTCGGCCAACGGGTTGCGGAAAACGGCTTGAAAGGCCCCGCCGCTCACAGCCAATGCCGCGCCCACCAAAAAGCCCAGCGCCACACGCGGCAATCTCAGTTGCCAAACGATCACGTCGTTGCCACTCAGTTCGGCTCCGCTCAGCCCATGCCTGATGGCCTGCAGGGTTTCGGCGGGCGAGATAGGGACGCTGCCGAGGCCGACAGCCAGCAGGGCAGTCACGAGGGCGGCGGCGAGCAGCAGCAGGGTGGGGAGAGAGATGAGCGCCAGACGACGAGAAACTGTAATCGCTGCGCTCACTTCACTCCCTCTCCTGCGGCTCTGCACCCGTCCCGACCTTACTTGAACAGTTCAGGATGCACCACTTTGGCCAGCCCTGCCAGCGCCTGCGGCAAACGTGGCCCCGGACGGGAAAGGAGCTGATCGAGCGCTTTGTCTTCCACCACACGGCCCAGCTTGACGGCGGGAATGGTGTTCCAGCCGGGGCGGGCTTTAGCGGCAGCGAGGTTCATTCCAAAAATAAACTGCGGGGCCGACTTGACCACCAATTCAGGGCTGATCTTGGGAAAGTCGCCCAAGCTGGCCGGAATGATATTGATGGCCCCCGCTTTGGTCAGCAGCACGCCGATAAAGGAGTTGGGGCCAACCGTGTAGGGCGTGGGGTCAATTTCGTAATAAGCGGTCGGCTTTTTAACGGCGTTCTTGGTTAAGATTTCAACTTTGGCGATGTCGCGGCGCATCTGAATGACCAGCGCTTTGGCCTGCGCTTCCCGGTTGATTATTTTGCCCAGGATTATTGTTTTGGAAAACACTTCTTCATAGGTTTCAGGATTGACCGCCACTACAGTGATTCCGGCATTGGTCAGCGGCTGAATCAGGTCGCCGTATTTGCTGACGATCACGATGTCGGGCCGGAGGGCCACCACCGCTTCGATGTTGGGCTGGTACAAATTGCCGACTTTGGGCAACTTGGTGACTTGGGCGGGAAAGTCGCTGTATTCGTCGACGCCCACCAATTTGCCGCAGCCGCCGATGGCGCACAGCGTTTCAGAATCGCTGGGCAAAAAGCTGACGATCCGCATCGGCTCAGCCTTCAGCGTGACTTTGCGGCCCAGATCGTCGGTGAGGGTCAGCGGGTAAGAAGTGGCGTGGGCAGCGCCAAGCAGCGCGGAACTGAGAAAGAACACTTTGTTCATGAGGAGTCCTCCTCCCCAACCGAAAAGCCGCCCCACCGAAGTGATATCGGGGGCGGAAATAAGCGTCCAGCCGTATGTTTGCTACAGGCCGAGCGTTTCCCTTTCCGCGAGGGGTTAGCTGCATCAGTCAGCCCTGCGCGGGCCGCTGCGGCGAGGCAGGCATTCGGACTCGGAAGGCCGTGCTCACGCGTGTTCGGCTTCCTTACCGCTGCGCGACAGTGCCGGAATGGGCCAAACAGGCCGTCACCGGGCTTCCCCTGCGCTCACTGCCCTCAGTCTACACCGCCGCTCGCCCTACACCTTGACCCGTACCAACTCAGCGGCTAGGCTAAGCAGATGTCGCCCCGCGCCGGTACACTTTCGCCGTTTATGCAACGCGGGGCCGCGCTGACTGCTTAAAGTCCAGCGCCCGTTGTCCCGCTTGTATGTCATTGCAGGCGGGGCTTTTTTTGTGCCGCACCCAGACCGAACGAGGAGAAGTATGCAAGAACAAGCACTGCAAGAAATTGCCGCCGCCGCTGACGTCGAGGCGCTGCAACAGGTCAAGACCAAATACGTGGGCAAGTCCGGCCTCGTCACCAAGGAACTCGGCAGCCTCGGCAAGCTGCCGCCCGACGAGCGCAAGGCACGCGGGGCCGAGATCAACGCAGTGCGGGCCGCCTTAGACAGCGCCCTGACCGAGCGCGAGACGGTGCTGAAACGCGCCGCGCTGGACGCCCGCTTGGCTTCGGAAGCGATTGACGTGACCCTGCCGGGCTTGAATCTGCCCGCTGGCGGCCTGCATCCGATCACCCGCGTGTACGACGATTTGATTGAGATTTTCACCCGGCTGGGCTACGACACGGTGGAAGGGCCGGAAGTGGAAGACGAGCACCACAACTTCGAGGCGCTCAACGTGCCCTGGTATCACCCGGCCCGCGACCTCCAGGACACCTTCTGGCTAGAAGACGGCAGACTACTCAGGACCCACACCTCCCCGATGCAGATTCGCTACATGGTGGATCACACGCCGCCCCTCAAGATCGTGGCACGCGGTAAGGTCTACCGTTACGAGGCCACCGACGCCACCCACGAGGCCATGTTTCACCAACTCGAAGGCCTAGTGGTGGGCGACGGCATCAAGATGAGCGACCTCAAGGGCACGGTGGCCGAGATGGCTCGGGGACTGTTCGGGGCGCGGGCCAAAGTCCGCTTTCAACCGAGCTACTACCCCTTCACCGAGCCGGGAGCCGACTTCGCGGTGTGGTGGGAAAACCCACGTGGCGAGAGCAAGTGGCTGGAGCTGGGCGGCTGCGGCATGGTGCATCCGAACGTGTTTAAGGCCGTGAACGATCTGCGCGAGGCGGCGGGCAAGGAGCGCATCTACGAGGGCAAGACTGGCTTTGCCTTCGGGCTGGGGCCGGAGCGGATCGCCATGCTCAAGTACGGCATTCCTGACATCCGCTACTTCTACGCCAACGACCCGAAGGTGATCGGGCAGTTTCGGGGAACGTTGGGGTGAGTGAGGATACAGCGGAATTGGCACGGCAAGAAGCCGCATGGCAGCGGAAGATGGAACAGATTCGTGCCGAGATGACTGCTTACGCCGCTGAAGTCGCGGGAACGATGGATGATCTTAACTCTGACTTTGAAGCAGCAGGATTGGAAGTGTGGGCAAATTTAGATGACTGAACTCCAAAACGCATCTAGAGTCAGGAATAGATGAATACTAGTTCGCTGCGCGTGTCGACTGAAACCTTTGCCATCCCCTGCGTTGGTGCAATTATCCACCGTGAAATTGATGGTCAATCTCAGATTCTGATTCAGGAACGCCAAAAAAAGAGCGGCGGCATTGAGAACGGCATGCTAGAAGTGCCTGCTGGAAAAGTGCGAGAGTACGAAAACATTTTTGACGCGCTCAGGCGTGAAGTCCGGGAAGAAACGGGGCTGTCTCTCCTCAACATTCAAGGCGAAAACGAGCAGACCGTTCGCACAGTCAACGGCTACAAGGTGATGAGCTTCACATCTTTTTGCACGACGCAAAATCTTTCGGGTGGTTACTCCATCATCTTGCAGACGTTTCTCTGTCAAGCCGAAGGAGAAATGCTCAGAAGTTCATCTGAGGCGCAAGACATTCGCTGGGTATCTACTGAGGAGTGCAAAGCGCAGCTCCAGAACAGCCCAGCAGACTTCTATCCACTTCATATCAATGCCCTGATGAAGTATCTAGACGCCCACTAAAAAAGGACAATCCATGAAACTCCCCTATTCCTGGCTCCAAGAACTGATTCCCCAACTCCCCCCTATCAATACACTTGAACCCATCTTCGCCCAGCTCGGCCTGCCGCTGGAAGGCATTGACCCCGCCCCCGCACCGCCAGCCGGGGTGCTGCTGGTCACCGTCACCGAGGCTGCCGCCATGCCCGGCACGCAACTGACCAAGCTCACGCTCGACACCGGCCCACACGGCCAGAAAACGATTGCCAGTGGAGCGCCAAACGCCGTGGGCCTGCGTGCTGGAACGATGCTGGCGCTGGTCATTCCCGGCACCAAACTGGGCGATATGGAATACGGCGTTCGCACCCTGCAAGGCGTGGAGTCGTGGGGCATGGCCGCCAGCGCCAAGGAACTCGGCATCGGTGAGAGCAGCGCGGGCTTGCTGCTGTTTCCGGCAGGCACGGCCCCAGTCGGCACGCCGCTGGCCGATGTCTGGCCCGCCGACAGCGTGCTGGACATAGAGATCACCCCCAACCGTTCCGACGCCCTGAGCGTGCTAGGCGTGGCCCGCGATCTGGCGGCCTTCCTCAAGCTGGAGCTGAAGGAGCCGTCAATGGGCTTGGCCGCCAACGGCAAGGGCCAGATTGAAGTGACTCTGCCGCCCCGCGCCGTCACGCTGGAGCGCGACCCATCCAAAAAGCTGCGCTTCGGCTCCGATCACTTCTCGGCCCGCACCGTCAGCGGCGTCAGGAACGGCCCCGCGCCGGTGGAAATGCAGCGCCGCCTGACCCTGGCCGGAATGCGCTCGATTGACCTGATCGTGGACAGCAGCAATTACGTGATGCTGGAACTCGGTCAGCCGACGGCTTTGTATGACCGCCGCGACGTGACCAACGACAAAATTCTGGTGTCGTTCGGTCTGCGGCAGGGCGAGCATGTCAAAGATCTGATGGGCGGCACGCATCAGGTTGGCCCCGAAGACTTGCTAATTCTGGACGGACGCGAGCGCGGCGTGATGAGCGTGGCCGACGCCTTCCAGACTGCCCAGACTCCGCAGACCGACGGCGGCGTGCTCGGCATCGCGGGCATCATGGGCGGCGACCACGGACACGTGCGGGCGGATACCTCGGAAGTCGTGATCGAGTCGGCGCACTTCGACCCGGTGCTGCTGCGGCGCACCGCCACCCGGCTGGGCCTCAAAACCGACGCGGTGTACCGCTACGAACGCGGCGTTGACCCGATGCTCTCGCCTCGCGGGGCCAACCGGGTGGCCGAGCTACTCACCCAGTACGGCGGCGGCACAGCAGAAGCGGGCCTGACGACGGTGGGCACGCCCGACCTCCCCGCTGACATTCAGGTGACCGGCGAACAGGTGCGCGGCCTGCTGGGGATGCACGTTGACACCGGCGAAATGGTGGACATCCTGATGCGTCTGGGCGCACAGGTGAAACGGGACGGCGACACCTTAACTGTCACGCCCCCGAGCTGGCGGGTCGATATGGTGGTGTGGCAGGACCTAGCCGAGGAAGTCGCCCGCCTGCACGGCTACGCCGAGTTGCCCGAGACCCTGCCCACTTTCAGCCCCCACCCCGACAACCACGGCGCGGGAGCCGTCAGCGCGGCGCGGCGCAGCCTCAAGGGCGCACTGGCCGGACTCGGCGCTCAGGAAGTGGTGACCTACACCTTCACCAGCGACCCGGAAGCCGAGCAGGCCCGCAGCGAGGCCCCCAGTGTCCGGCTGCAAAATCCGCTGACTGCCGAGCGCACCGGCCTGCGCACTGCTTTGTATCCCAGTTTGCTGAAAGCCGCCCAGAACCGCCCCAAAGGCGAGCGGGTGCTGCTGTTCGAAATCGGGCGCATCTTCCCCGCGTCGGGCGAAATCGAGAAACTGGGATTGCTGCTGCGCGGGCCTCTGGCCCCGAACACCCATCAGGCGGGCGTGGCCGGAAGTTTCGCCGCCTTCAAGGGCCTGCTGGAATCGCTGGCGGCGGGGCAGGGAGCGAGCTTGGAGATTCGTCAACTGCGCGGCGCGGACGTACCAGCGGCCTTGCATCCCGGCATCGCGGGCGAAATCGTCTGGAACAATCAGCCGGTCGGCTGGCTGGGCGCACTCCACCCCGAAATTGCCCAGGGGTACGGTCTCAAGGGTGACACCTACCTGCTGGAAGTCAGCTTGCCGCTGCCCGCCGCCGAGTGGGCCTTCAGCGACCCCAGCCGCGCTCCAGCTGCCTGGCGTGATTTGGCCGTCATCGCGCTGCAAACAGTCAGCTACGGCGAGGTGGCCGCGCTGCTCAGGAAGGAAGCCGGGCCGCAGCTGGAAAGCCTGGAACCGTTCGACGTTTACGTAGGCGAGCAGATTCCGGAGGGGCAGCGCAGCGTGGCCGTGCACCTCACCTTCCGTGGCGAGAAAACCCTTAGCGACAGCGAGGTCGACCCGATCATGGAACGGCTGATCGGCGCAGTGCGGGCGGCAGGCTGGGCCATTCGGGAAAAGTGAGGGCAACTGCTTTGCTCCATCACTCCCTCTGCTGAGCCATTTCCCCTACTCCCCACCCTGACCTGCTGCCCACCTCACCCGCCTACACTGTGCGGGTGAGTTTGCTTTCCCCTTCCCTGTCCGCTGCCCAGCCCGCCGAACCAGCGCCGCCCACCCCCACCCGCGACCTCGTCAAGATTGCCCTGCCCGTCAGCTTAGAATTTGTGGCGCAGTTGGCGCTGGGCTTTGTGGATCAGATTATCGTGGCGCTGCTCGGCACGCTGGCGGTGGCGGGCGTGGGCTTTGCCAACAGCGTCACCCTGATCTTATTTTTTACCCTCAATGCCATCGGCGCAGGCACCAGCATTCTGGTGGCGCGGGCGCACGGCGCAGGCGACAAATCCGGAGCTTCGCGGCTGTTCGGCGCGGCGCTGGTTCTCGGCACGCTGGTGTCGGGGGTGCTGGCCGTGCCGCTGATTCTGGGCGGTGCAGGCTTTTTGCGTTCCATTGGGGCCACGCCAGAAGTCGCCGGAGCAGGCGGGCCTTTTCTGAGTGTGGTCGCTATCTCATTGCCGTTCGTCACGGCGGCAGCCATTTTCAGCGGGGCGCTGCGTTCCACCGGCCACGCCCGCACCCCCATGACCATTACCATTGTGGCGGTCATTCTCAATACCGTGCTGGGCTACGCGCTGGTCACCGGTTTCGGCCCCTTTCCCAAACTGGGCGTGGTGGGCGTCGGCATTGCCACCACCGCGTCGTATGCGCTGCGGGCAGGTCTACTGGTCTGGCAGACCTACGGACGCGGCATCTTGGACGCCACTTTGCCGCGCACGCTGGCCAACTGGGAAAGCGTTCTCGCTCCGCTGATTCCGCTGAGCTTGCCGATGGCCGCCACCGAGCTGGCCTGGAGCGGCGGCACGTTCCTTTACGCGCTGCTGGCCGGACGAATCAGCACCAACACGCTGGCCGCCATGCAGATCAGCAACACCCTGGAGGGCGTCTTCATCGTGGCCTCACTGGGTCTCGGCTCAGCAGCCACCGTGCTGATCGGGCAATCGTTGGGACGCGGCAGTGCGGCGGGCGCGGCGGCCTGGGCACACAAAATCCGGCGCTCGGGTCTGGTGGTGGCGCTGGGAGCGGGCGCACTGTTTGCCCTCACCGCGCCGCTTCTGGGCCTCCTCTTTCCGCAAGTGGACGCAGACGTGCGGCATATCGCCCTCATTTCTATTTTGGTCAACGCCGCTTTTCAAATCATCAAGGTGCAAAACATCCTGCTGGGCATCGGGATATTGCCCGGCGCAAACGACCCACGCGGCGTGCTGATCGGCGACGCGGTGGCTGCCTTCGTGGTGGGCCTGCCACTGGCGTACCTGCTGGCTTTTCCGCTGGGACTGGGCTTCTGGGGCCTCCTGATCGCCCGTGGACTCGAAGAAACCGCCAAAATGTTCATCTTCATCTGGCGAGCCAAGAAAATCAGGTGGGAGCAGCACATCTACACGGGCGAAGGTGAAGCGCCCATCACGGCGGGGCACTGAGTCATGCCGACGATCGCCCTGTTGCGCGGCGTCAACGTGGGCGGCAACCGCAAAGTGCCGATGGCGGCTCTTAAAGCGGTGGCGCAAAGCTTGGGCCTTACCAAAGTGCAAACCTACATCCAAAGCGGCAATCTGGTGTTTGAGGGTGAGACAAACCGCGCCGACTTGGAAGCCGCTCTTGAGCGCGAATTTGGGTTTTCAGTGGCGGTGACGTTGAGGAGCGCCGAGCAGTGGCAAGTGGTTATCGCCCGCAACCCCTACCCCGAACAAGCCGAGGCCGACAGCAGCAAAGTGCATGTTTCATCTCTGGACGCCATACCGCAGGAAGCAGGCTTGACGGCGCTGAGAGCCGTTGCCATCGGTACAGAAGAATGGACAGACGAGTGGACGCATGACGGGTTACATCTTTACCTCCACACGCCCGGCGGCCTGAGTCAGAGCAAGCTCAATGCCGACAAGCTCAAAGTCGGCGCGACGACCCGCAACTGGCGCACGGTACTGAAATTGGGCGAACTGGTGACGGGTACTTAGCTGCCCGCTGCCGCCCGCTACATCAGCCCCAGCACCGCTTCCTCTTTGCCTTTAGCCTCCACTTCGATCCACGGCACATCAAAGTAAGCGCTGGGCAAATCGGCGATCAGGTGGCTGTGGCGGCGATCTTGCGGCCCCTCGATGCCGTTGCTGAGGTGGACGACTTGCCATGCGGGCGGCGCCCAGGTGGCGCGGGTCAGCAGCACCCACTCGCGCACGCTGGGATCTTCCTGACTCTCCAGCTTGTCGTGGACGACGTGGTGATGGGCGTCAAAGACCAGCGGTATGCCCGTCGCCTGACACACCGGCAGCAGCTCGGCGGGACTGTAAGCGCGTTCGTCGTTTTCCAGCACCAGCCGCAAGCGGGCCGCGTCGGGCAGGTCGCGGATCACCTCGGCCAGCACCTCGCCGCGCCCCCCTTTGCCGCCGTGGAGGATCATGCAGTGGTAGGGGCTGCGCTCGAAGCCGAGCCGGTCGAGCACGTCGGCGTGGGTCAAAAATTGGTGCAAGCTGCTCTGGCGCACTTCAGGCCGCTCCGAGTTGAGGACGATGTACTGATCCGGGTGAATCAGCACCCGAATGCCCGCGTCCCCGAAGGCTTGTCCAACCGCCAGCAGTTCGGGCGCGAGTTCGTCCAGCACAGCCTTTCCGGTAGGGTCATCCAGCAGATCGAGCATCGGGTAGAGGGCCGCCGACATCCGGAACAGTTGGATGCCGTGGGCTGTGCAGTAACCCGCCGCGCTTCTCAGCTTGGCGGTGTTAGAGGCGTAGAGGTCGCGCAGGGCGGCGTAGCGCTCTGCCACCTCCAACATCCGGTAACGTTTGAGGGTGATGGTGCGGAAGCGCAGCTCTGGCCCCTGCGTCATGCAGACGAGGCCGTAAGCGGGGCGCAGCGGGGCCGTCACTTGGTCACGCCCTTCATTCGGCATTTGTCGGAACAGTAGATCACCTTGTCCCAGTCACGCTCCCACTTTTTGCGCCAGGCAAACGGGCGGCCACACACCGGGCAGATTTTTTGAGGCCGCTCGGAAGGCTTTTTGCCGCCGCCCATCGTCTTACCTGCCACTGAGCGCGTCCAACTGCCTCAGGGCGTCTGCCAAAACCAGACCAGCATCCTCATCCGCTTTGACGTGGACGGTAAGCGCGTCTCCGGCGTCCGGCTCCTCCAGCGTGGCGAGTTGGCTGGGCAGCAGTGAGACTTTGGCGTAACTGCCCTGGCGCTCTTCCAACCTTGAGCGCAGCACCTCGGGCGGCACATCCAGAAAAACAAAACCCGTTTGCGGGCCTCCGAGTGTTGTCCGGTAACTGGACTTGAGCGCCGAGCAAGCCAGCACTACACCCCCGCTTTTGGCCGCCGACTCGTCCAGCGCCGTTTTGAGGCGGGCCAGCCAGGGAGCGCGGTCAGCGTCGGTCAGCCCCTCGCCGCTTGCCATCTTGGCTTTGGCCTCAGGAGTATGGAAGTCATCGGCATCCAAGAAGGGGAAGCCGTAATGCGCCGAGAGGCCGCGCCCCAGCGTGGTTTTGCCGGAGCCGGACACGCCCATCACAATCAGTTGGGCAAAGGGAGAAACAGACATGGCCCTACGCTAGGACGCTGACGCCGCAGGCATCTGCAAGGTAAAGCACAAGGGGACGGAGTAAGGAGAAAAAGGGTGCTCGTTCTACAGCTCTTTTTGGGGGCTGTTTCCTCTCCGCTGCCTCAGCGCATCGACGTTTCCTTTTTTGGCTGCTGTGCGGCTTTGTGAAGCTTGCCTGCCGCCACCAACAGCACGTCCCACACGCTTGAAAAAGGCGGGGCGTAGGCCAAGTCCACCTCGGCGAGGTCACGAATTTTACCGCGTGAGTGCAGCAAAGCGGCGATCACATCTATCCGCTTGACGCTGCTGGGATGTCCCAGAATCTGTGACCCCAGCAGTCGGCCCGTGCTGCGCTCGGCAGTCAGGCGCACGGCTATCGGAGCGGCGTCCACGTAGTATCCGGCGTGATCCGTACTTTCGACGTCCACGCTCACGGCGTCGAGGCCCAGCGCGTCGGCCTCGTGTTGGGTCAGGCCGCTGCGGGCCACGCCCAGATCAAAGGTCTTGAAGATGGCGCTGCCCACGATGCCGGGAAAGTGCGCTTCGCCGCCCGCCATGTTGACGCCCGCCACCCGGCCCATCCGGTTGGCGGTCAGGCCCAGCGGCACATGCACTTTGCGGCGGGTCACGCGGTTGACACTCTCGGTGTTGTCGCCCGCCGCATAGATGTGCGCCACGTTGGTCTCTTGGCGGCTACTGACCCGGATGGCCCCCGTCTTGCCGATGCCCACGCCCGCCGACTGCGCCAGCGCCACGTTGGGCCGCACGCCGACGGCCACGATCAACACGTCACCCCGCACCAGGCCGCCGGACGTCTGCACGCCGCTGACCCGCCCGTCCTTGACGGTCACGGCCTCCACATTGACGCCGCAGCGCACGTCCACTTCATTTTTATCCAGCTCCTGCTGCACCCGGCGCTGATACTCGGGGTCGAGGATGCGCCCCGCCACGCTCGGCCCGCGCTCCAACAGCACCACGCTCAGGCCGCGTCTACGCAGCGCTTCCGCCAACTCCAACCCGATGTAGCCGCCGCCCACGATGATGGCCCGCTTGGCATCCTTGAGGCTGGCTTCAATCGCCTCGCCGTCGGGGATATCGCGCAGCACGTGGATGCCCGCTGCTCCTGTCTCGGCCCAGTCGGGGCGAACAGCTGAAACGCCAGTCGCCAGCAGCAAGCGGTCATACGGCTCGGTGCGGGCCGCGCCACCCGCCTCACAAACCGTGATGGTCTGCGCCTTAGCGTCCACGCCCGTGACCTCATGGCGCAGCCGCACGCCGATGCCCTCGCCGCGCATCCGTTCGGGAGTGCGGGCCACCAATTTCCCGAAACTCTCCACGTCGCCGCCGATCACATAAGGCAGGCCACACGCGCCGTAGCTGATGTAATCGCCACGCTCAAAAACCACCACTTCGGCCTGCGGGTTTTGGCGCTTGGCTCTGGTGGCCGCGCTCATGCCCGCCGCCACGCCACCCACAATGACAATTCGCATACAGACCAGACTAACTCAGCCGTGGCTGGAGGCCGCCGCTGTCCTCCGATTCAGGCCCCAGCAGCTTTAGCTTTGCGGCAACACATTAGGGGGCGTGCCCACCGCTGTGCCGTTACTCTAAGCTGCCGTGAAGCTGAATGGCGTCAATCTCCTCATAAGCATTTTGGTCGTGGTTGGGATCAATCACCACTTTCACCGCCTTGACCAGGTAAGTGGTCTTGGGAAAGGTGGCGATAAAATTCACCGTGTAATTCGGCTGAGTTTTGTCTTGGCCGGCCCAAACTTGATGAACGCCACCTTGAGGATCGATGGCAAAAATTTTGGTCACAAAGCCGTTGCCATAAGTTTCACGCACCAACACGGCGCTGGCGTACACCGGCTGCTTAAAGCTGACCGTAATGGACTGGGGAACGCCGTTTCTGGTGGCCGAAGCCCAAGCGGTGCCGTTATCGCCATACGTCATGGTATTGGGTTCGCCGAGCGCCTGCTTAGCGCCCCAATTGTCCGCGCCATATTCCGAACTGCGCGTCACCACCGCGCTGGCCCACTGCTTGAGTAAGCCGCTTTGGGCGAAGGCGAACTGGGTCAGCATCGAACTGAGGAGCACCACCGGGATAACGAGACGATTCATGATTCTCCTTTTGAATGGGGAATGAAACATCCTGCATCCTAGAAAAGAGGCTGTTAAAAAATTGTCAAAACAGCAGTTTGAACTGAAAGATCAGCCGCACCCCACGCTCCGACGTAAGCCCAGAAAGCCAGAGACAGGCAACGCATGAGACATTCAGATCCACCAGCCAGATTCTCCCCTCGCCTTCCGCGCAAACTCTGCCTGACCAGCCCAGCTCCGCAAACGCGCTCAGTGCAGTGGCTTTGACGGCAGCATGTTTGCTTGGCTGAATCTGGTTCACACCAGCGCCCTTGACACTTTTGAGAACCCATCCGCAAACGGCACCAATCCCCGCCAGGGCAGCCAGCCAGCCGCTCCGCTAGACTGCCCGAATGGCAAAGCTCAAAAAGAACCAAGTGTCCAAGCACCGCAAGCAAGGCCGCAGATCTCCGCCGCCGCCCAAAAAGAAAGCGCCCTCCAGTGGTACTGGACTGGTAATCGGCACGCTGCTGGCCGCCTTCCTCATCGCCGCAGTGGTGTTTTTCTTGCGGCCCAGCGATCAAACCAGCAGCGCCGTGCGAACCTTTGACCTGACTGGTCAACCCCTCCTCGGCCAAGCCGACGCCCCCGTGACGATGGTTGTCGTCGAAGATTTCAAGTGTCCGGCTTGCCGCGCCTTCGAGGCCAGCGTCATGCCGCAGCTCATCAGCAAATATGTGGACAGCGGCACGCTCAAAGTCGCTTCGCTGACCTGGCCCTTTTTGGCCAAAGCGCGGAACTTGCCCATTGACGATTCGCTGCTGGCCGCCGAGGCCGCCAAGTGCGTCTACGATCAACAGGAGAGCGCCGGGTATTTTGCTTATTCCAAACTGCTGTTCGGCAGTCAGGAAGACGAAACCCGCGTCTGGGCCACCAAAGACAAGCTCAAGCAACTCGCCAGCAGCCTAGCGAAACTGAATCAAACCAAATTCGGTCAATGCTTAGACAGCGACGCCACCAAAGCCCGGGTGCTCAACGATCAAAAACAGATTCTGGCCGCCGGAGTCAGCAGCACGCCCAGCATTTTTGTCGGCGGCAAATTGGTGGCCCAAAACAGCTTGGAGGCTATCAGCGCGGCGGTAGAAGCAGCAAGTCAGTAAGGCGCTCCACTCAACTCAGGTCACAGGCTCGGCGTTGATGCCCACAAAAACGTGGGCCGCCACTGTCAGCGCCAGAGTGCGCTCGGTATCACCGACCATCAGTGTCAACGTCCCGAAGGCCGGTTCTATGCGGCTGACGCGTATGCTCGCCCCCGGTGTCAGCCCAGCAGTCATCAGGGCGCGGAGCTGCGCCGGATCACCGTCCGGAACACGCACCACCAGCGCCAGAGCACCCACTTTGAGGGCCGTCAGCGGGCGGTCTTCGCGCAGCGGCAACACCCCCTCAAGTGTGGGAATCGGGTCGCCGTGAGGATCGTGGCTGGGATGGCCCAAAAACGCGGCCATCCGCGCTTCTAAGCGTTCGCTGATCACGTGTTCAAGCCGCTCGGCTTCGTCATGGAGTTCATCAAGCGGATAGTTGAGCGCCTGATGAAGATACGCTTCGATCAAGCGGTGGTGCCGCACCATCTCGAGGGCCAACTGCTCACCCTTTAAGGTCAGGACTGCGCCTTGGTAAGCCGTATGCTGCACGAGGCCGAGTTCAGCGAGCTTGCGGATCATCCCCGTCGCGCTCGCGGGCGTCACTTTCATGGCGTCAGCCAGCGCCTGCGTATTGACCCGCTCTTCGCGCTCACCCAAGACGTAAAGCTGCTTCAAATAGTCTTGAGCCGAGCGGGAAAGCTCAGGCACTTGGACACTCGTCTCGGCAACAATCATAGCTCATAGTTTAGTCGCCACTCAAATTGGGTGGATGAGAAGCGCTCATCAAATTATTTGAGCGCTTCAAATTCTTCAAGAAATAACAAGGAAAAAGGCCCACAACAATGAAGTTATGGGCCTTTTAGAAAAGCAGTATTCGTTAGCGAGTGACATGAGGAGCAATGAAAGGAGGTGATCCAACCGCACCTTCCGGTACAGTTACCTTGTTACGACTTCACCCTAGTCACCAACCACAGCCTAGACGCCTGCCTTTCGGCTC